>JAJYBX010000119.1 GCA_021778785.1 Acidobacteriota bacterium | reverse complement strand
CCGCCCTCATCCTGGACGCCCTGGCGGCCCGAGCGCCCCGTGGAGGCGGTCTTCCAGTCCGCGGCCCTGGCCCTGGGGGCCGTCGCCACAGTGGACCTGAGCACGCCCGGAACGCTGCACCTGAAATACGTGCTCTTCCTGCCCCTGCTCTGGGTGGCCCTGCGCGGGGGGACGAAGGCCCTGAGCCTCGCCATCCCCTTCCTCACCCTCGCCCTGCTCGGCCTCCTGGCGTGGAAGGGCGGGCAGGTCGCCCTCCTGATCGATGCCCAGGCCTTCCTGGCCGTGCTCTTCGGGGCGGCGCTGCTCATGGGCTCCGCCACGGACGCCCAGGCCGCCGCCCTCCGCGCCCAGGCCCGCCACACGGCGAGGCTGAACCAGCTCGTGGAGGGGACCGGCGCCATCCCCTGGGAGATGAACCCGGACACCGGCCGGTCGGGCCGCCTCGACGGCCGGGTCGAGGCCCTCCTGGGCTGGCCGCTGAAGGCCTGGCTGGAACGGCCCTTCTGGGAGGAGGTGGTCCATCCCGACGACCGGTCCGCCTTCCGGCGGTTCTGCCAGCAGACCCGCCTGCCCGGAACGGGGGGCCAGATGGACCTCCGGCTCCGCACCCCGGAGGGCGGCATCCACTGGGCGCGGGTCCAGGCCGGCCTGGATCCCTCGCCGGACCGGAACTCGGTCATGGGCTTCCTCTTCGACATCCACCTCCAGAAGCAGGCCGAGGAGGCGCGCAGCCGCTTCTTCCTGATGACCGGGGAACTGCTGGCCATCTGGGATGCGCGGGGCCTGCTCCAGGACCTGAATCCGGCCTGGGAGGTCCAGCTCGGCCATCGGCGGGAGGACCTGGTCGGCACCCGGATCCTGGACCTGGTGCATCCGGAGGACCGGGAGGCCGTCCAGGGGAAGCACGCGCAGCTGGCCCGCGAAGGCGGGCCCGTGGACTTCGAGTGCCGGCTCCGGACCCGCGAGGGGGCTGACCGCTGGCTCCTCTGGTCGGCCACCGCGCTGCCGGACCTGGGCCTCACCTACGGCGTGGCCCGGGACATCACCGAACGCAAGGGGATGGAGCTCCGCCTGCGGGCCAGCGAGGCCCGGTACCGATCCACCGTGTCCGCCCTGGAGGAGGGGGTGGTCCTGCGGGACGCCACGGGCCGGCTTCTCTCCCACAACGCGGCGGCGGAGCGGATCCTGGAGGGCGAGCCCTGGCTGATGGACGGGCCCTTCGAGGAGGGCCTGGACGTCATCGGCGAGGACGGGACCCCGCTGCGTCCGGGGGATCTGCCGCCCGGGCAGGTTCTGCGCACAGGGGCCCCGGTCCCGGGCATGCTCATCGGGTTCCGCCGCCGGGACGGGAGCCGGACCTGGATCCAGGTGGCGGCCCAGCCCCTCCTCATCGAGGATTCGGTCCAGGGCGTGGTGTGCTCCATCACGGACGTCACCGCGCCGAGGGCCGCCGTGGAGGCCCTCCACCACAGCGAACGGGAGCTGCGGAGCATCCTCGACACCCTGCCGGACATGATCTTCCATCTGGATGCCCGGGGTACCTTCCTGGGGCTCAGGACCGCGAACCAGGAGCAGCTCTTCCAGGCGCCGGAAGCCTTCCTGGGGCGGAACATCGCCCAGGTCCTGCCCGGGCTGGCGGACCCCACCCTGGAGGCCATCCGCGGCTGCCTGCAGGAGGGCCGGCCGCAGAGCTTCCGCTACGCCCTCCCGGACGCCGCCGGGAGCGAGCACCACTACGAGGCGCGGATCATCCCCCACCGGGCCGACGAGGTGCTGGCCATCGTGCGCGACATATCGGACTTCAAGCGCCACGAGGAGGCCATCCAGGTCGCCCTGCGGGAGAAGGAGGTCCTCCTCAAGGAGATCCACCACCGGGTGAAGAACAACCTCCAGGTGGTGTCGAGCCTGCTCCGCCTCCAGGCCTCCTCCCATCGGGATCCGGCCGTCCAGGCGGCCCTCCAGGAGGCCCAGGAGCGCATCCAGGCCATCGCCCTCATCCACCAGAAGCTGAAGCACGCCCCGGATCCCACCCGACTGGACCTGGCCACCTACGTCGAGTCTCTGGCGGAGCGCCTGGTGCGGAGCTACGCCAGCGCCCCCACCCTGGTGGACCTGCAGATCCGGGTGGACCCGATCCGCCTCGGTCCCGACGAGGCCGTGCCCCTGGGCCTGGTCCTGAACGAACTGGTCTCCAACGCCCTCCAGCACGCCTTCCCCCCGGGCCAGGGCGGGAGCCTGGAGATCGACCTCGAGGGACTCCCGGGGGGCCACGCCCTCCTCCGCGTGGCTGATTCGGGGACCGGCCTGCCGGATGGGACCGACCTGGAGCACGGCGGCCTGGGGTTCCAGCTGGTGCGGGCCCTCGCCGATCAGCTCAATGGCACACTCGAACTGGAGCGGCGCAAGGGCGTCGCCATCCGACTGACCTTCATGCCCTGCCCGGGCCCCGGCGCCGTTCCCCATGAGCCCTGACAAGATCCTGATCGTCGAGGACGAGGCCATCGTGGCCATGGACCTCCGCCTGCACCTCCAGGCCCTGGGCTACGAAACGGCAGGCGTGGCCTCCACCGGGGAGCAGGCCATCCGCCTGGCCGCGGAGCACCGGCCGGATCTGGCCCTCATGGACATCTCCCTCGGCGAGGGCATGGACGGCATCGAGGCGGCCCGCCAGATCCAGGCGATGGGCGTCCCTGTGGTGTTCCTCACCGCCTACGCGGACGAGGGGACCCTGAAGCGGGCCAAGGAGAGCGGCCCCTACGGCTTCCTGGTCAAGCCCTTCGACGAGCGGGCGCTCCATTCCACCATCGAGATGGCCCTCCTCCGGCACCGCATGGAGCGGGAATTGAAGGCCAGCGAATCCCGCTTCCGGGCCCTCATCGAGAACACCCAGGATCTGGTGGCCATCCTGGACTCCCAGGGCGCCATCCGCTACGCCAGCCCCTCCGCCCTGCGCGTGCTGGGCTACCGGCCCGGGGATCGGATCGGACATTCCGTGTTCGACCTGGTGCACCCCGGAGAACGGCCGGGCGTCCTGGAGCAGTTCCTGAAGCTGGGGGGGCATCCCGGCATGCTCGTCACCCTCGAGGTCCGCGGGCTCCACCAGGGGGGGGACTGGCGCCTGCTGGAGATCACCGCCCAGAACGCCCTGGACGTGCCGGGGGTGCAGGGCATCGTCATCCACGCCCGCGATGTCACCGAGCGGCGGCAGGCCGAGCAGGACCGCCGGGCCATGGAGTCGAAGATCCAGCAGGCCCAGAAGCTGGAGAGCCTGGGCGTGCTGGCCGGCGGCATCGCCCACGACTTCAACAACCTGCTCATGGGCATCCTGGGCCACGCCGGCCTGGCGCTGATGGAGATGGCCGAGGACAATCCGCTCAAGCGCCGCATGATGCAGATCGAAGTCGCCGCCACCCGCGCCGCCGAGCTCACGAACCAGCTCCTGGCCTACTCGGGCAAGGGCCGCTTCCTGGTGGAATCCATCTCCCTGTCCAAGGTCGTGGAGGAGATGGGAGGCCTGCTGGAGACCGTCATCTCCAAGAAGGCCGCCCTGGAATACCGCTTCGCGCCGGACCTGCCGCCCATCGAGGGGGATCCGACCCAGATCCGCCAGGTCATCATGAACCTCATCACCAACGCCTCCGACGCGCTGGGTGGCCGTTCCGGCCACATCCGCGTCACCACGGGCATCATGCCCAGCGGCCCCGCCACGCCCACCCTGGCCGGCACCGCCCCCGAGGGTTCCGCCGTGTTCCTGGAGGTCTCGGACACCGGCCTGGGAATGGACGAGGCCACCCTCCAGCGGATCTTCGATCCCTTCTTCACCACCAAGTTCACGGGCCGGGGATTGGGATTGGCCGCGGCCCTGGGCATCATGCGGGGGCACCACGGCGCCATCCAGGTGGAGAGCCGGCCCGGCGAGGGCACCGCCTTCCGCCTGCTCTTCCCCGCGGCCGTGGAGATCCAGGCCTTCGAGGCCACCAGCCGGACGGGCCCCCAGCCCTACTTCGGCAGCGGCACCATCCTGGTGGTGGACGACGAGGAGAACGTCCGCAGCGTGGCCACCACCAGCCTGGAACGGTGCGGTTTCACCGTCCTCACCGCCTGCCACGGGCGGGAGGGGCTGGAGCGGTTCTACGCCGACCAGGCTGGGATCCGCGCCCTTATCCTGGACCTCACCATGCCCGAGATGGGCGGCGAGGAGGTGCTGGCGGCCCTCCGCGCCGGGGGCGGCCCGGGCGCCACGGTGCCCGTGCTCATCTCCAGCGGCTACAGCACCGCCGACCTGGCCCCGGAGCTGCAGCGCCATGGCCAGGTGTCCTTCCTGCAGAAGCCCTACGGCCCGAAGGACCTGATCCGCAAGGTCCGGGAGTGCCTGGGCGAGTGATCAGGCTTTGGCGCGGAGCTGCTTCAGCAGCCGCGGCAGGCGGTTGAGGGCGGCCTGGGATTCGGTCCATTCGCGGTGGGGCCGGGCGGGGAAGCCGGTCACGAAGCTGCCCTCGGGCAGGCTCTTGGCCACCACGCTGTTGCCGCCCACGATGCTGCGGCTGCCGATCTCGATGTGGCCCACCACGCCCACCTTGCCCGCCAGGGTCACGTAGTCGCCCAGCTTCGTGGAACCGCTGATGCCCGTCTGGCTCACCAGGAGGCAGTGCTCCCCCACCTGCACGTTGTGGCCCACCTGCACCTGGTTGTCCACCTTGGTGTCGGCGCCGATGCGCGTAGGGCCCAGGACGCCGCGGTCCACGGTCACGCAGGCGCCGATCTCCACCTCGTCGCCCACCTCCACCCAGCCCACCTGGGGCACCTTCTGGTGGCGGCCATCCACCAGCACGTAGCCGTAACCGTCGCTGCCCAGCACGGAATTGGCGTGGATCCGCACGTTCCGGCCCAGCCGGGTGCGCCGGTAGAGCACCACGCCGGAGAAGAGCTCGCAGCCCTCCCCGAGGACGCAGTCGTCGCCCACGTGGACGCCGGGGTGCAGCACGCAGCCCGCCCCCAGGACGGACCGCGCCCCCACGGTGGCGCCAGGGGCGACGCGGCAGCCCGCCCCGAGGGTGGCCGTGGGATGCACGGGGGTTCCCCCCCAGTCCGGCTCGGGTTCGGGATGCAGCCAGCCGATGGCCTGGGCGAAGGCCCAGTAGGGGTTCGGAACCCGGAGGACGGGCCGGTCGCCCAGGTCGGCCGAGGGATCCGCCAGGATCAGGCCGGCCCCGCTCGCCAGGGCCTTGGCGGCGTACTTGGGGTTCGCAAGGAAGGAGATGGAGCCCGCGTGGGCCTCATCCAGCGCGCGAACTTCGGAAATGGGCCGATCCGGGGGACAATGCTCCAGTTCGCCCCCCAACCTCACGGACAGGTCCTGGGCGGTGATCCTCGACATGGCGTCCTCCTCAGTCAGTCCTCAGGCTTCAGTTTTCAGTCTTCGGCCTCCAGTTTCCACCCTCCCGCCCCGGATTATTCGATGCATCCCGTCCTCTTCCAGATCGGCAGCTTCCCCATCGGGACCTACGGTCTCCTCCTGGCCCTGGCCTTCTTCGCGGGCACGGCCCTGGCCCAGCGCCAGGGCAAGCTCGACAAGCTGGTGCCCGCCGCCATCACGGACCTGGCCATCGCCATCCTCATCGCCGCCATCGTGGGTTCCAAGCTCCTGATGATCGTCGTGGGCCTCTTCACACCCGCCGGTCAGGAAGGCGCCATGGCCTTCCGGGACATCTTCACCCTCTCCACCCTGCGGGCCGGGGGCGCCATCCACGGCGGCATCATCGCCGCCACCCTGGTGTTCTTCTGGAAGCTGCGGAAGGGCCAGGGCCTGCCCTTGAGGATCACGGGCGATGCCCTGGTGCCCGGGGTGGCCCTGGGCCAGGCCATCGGCCGCCTGGGCTGCTTCTCCGCGGGCTGCTGCTACGGCACGGAGACCCATGTGCCCTGGTCCGTGACCTTCACCAACCCCGTGGCCCAGGCCTTCAGCGGCACGCCCCTGGACATCCCCCTCCACCCGGTGCAGCTCTACAACAGCCTCGCCAACCTGACGGTCATGGCCGTCCTCCTGATCGCCCGGAAGCGCCGCGGCTTCGAGGGCCAGATCTTCGCCCTCTACTTCCTCGTGGAGGGCCTGGGCCGCATCGTCACCGAGACCTGGCGCGGCGACGGGGACCGTGGCACCGGCTGGCTGGGCTGGTCCTGGCTGAGCACCGGCCGGGCCACGGGCCTGGGCTTCATGATGCTGGGCCTGGGCCTCTGGCTGGCCTGGAGCCGCCGGCGACCCGCGGCGGCCCGATGACCCGGATCAGCGTCGAGGCCGACGCCCCCCGCCTGGACCGCTTCCTGGCGGACCGCCACCCCGAAGTGCCCCGGGCCCGTTGGGACGCCCACATCCGCACCGGCGGGGTCCTGGTGAACGGACAGCCGGTGTCCAAGGGCGGCGTGCGCCTCAGGGCCGGCGATGTGATCGAGACGGAGCTCCCCACCCCCCCCCCGCCCGCC
>JAJYBX010000118.1 GCA_021778785.1 Acidobacteriota bacterium | reverse complement strand
GGGAAGAAGGTGGCCGAGGGCACGCGCATGCTGGTGTTCCCGGCCTCCACCCGGATCTTCGCCCAGGCCCTGGACAAGGGCTACGTCCTCGACCTGATGAAGGCCGGGGCGGTGGTGATGAACTCCGGCTGCGGCCCCTGCCTGGGCGTCCACGAGGGCGCCCTGGGCGACCACGAGGTGGCCCTCAGCACCACCAACCGCAACTTCAAGGGGCGCATGGGCAATCCCACCGGCGACGTCTACCTCTGCAGCCCGGCGGTGGCGGCGGCCTCGGCCCTCACCGGCGTCATCACCGATCCTCGGAAGGGAGCCTGATCATGTCGAAGGTCATCCTCGCGCTCGGCAACGACATCAGTACGGACGACATCTACCCGGGCCGCTTCATGGCCACGGTGCTGCCCTCCGAGACCCCCCAGTTCGCCTTCTTCGACCGCACGGAATTCAACGCCCAGCTGAAGGCCAAGGCCTTCCCCGCGGGTTCCGTCATCGTGGGCGGCGAGAACTTCGGCTGCGGCTCCAGCCGGGAGCAGGCCTGCTCCACGCTGAAGGGCTACGACGTGGTGGTGGTGGCCCGGAGCATCGCCCGGATCTTCCTCCAGAACAGCATCAACCTCGGCCTGAAGGTGGTGATCTGCCCCGGGCTCGAGGCCGCGGAGGGCGATGACCTGGAGATCACCGCGGACCAGGTGCTCAATCGCACCTCAGGCAGGGCCTTCGACCAGGTCCAGCTGCCCGCCGCACGCAAGGGCATCATGGATGCCGGCGGCCTCATCCCCTACACCCGCGCCCGGCTCATGGCCCGGGCCTGAAGAGAACGCAGGCACACAGAGAACGCAGAAACCCGCAGAGGACACAGAGAAGAGCCGCACGCGCGCCTTTCTCTGCGTCCTCTGTGGCGTTTGATCTGCGCCCTCTGCGTTCCGCTTTTCCCGGCTACTCGCTGGTCAGCGCCGCGTCCTCGGGGCAGGGGTGGTGGTGGTTGCGGATGGCGTGGAGGGCGGCGTCGTAGTCGGGCTCGTCCGTCAGTTCGCGGACCAGCTCCGTGTGGACCACGGTGCCGTTCTCGTCGAGGGCCACCACGGCCCGGGCCAGGAGGCCGCGCATGGGGCCGTCCACGAGCTGCACGCCGAAGGCCTCGGCGAACTCGGGATGCCGGAAGGCCGAGGCCGTCACCACGCGATCCGTGTGCTCGGCCGCGCAGAACAGGGACTGGGCGAAGGGCAGATCCATGGAGACGCAGAGCAGGATGGTGTCGGCCAGGTCCGCGGAGAGGCGGTTGAAGGTCCGCACGCTCTGGGCGCAGGTCGTGGTGTCCAGGCTGGGGAAGAGGCTCATCAGCACCCGCTTCCCCTCCAGGTCCACGTTCGTGACCTCGTCGAGGTCCTTCCGCGTGAGCGTGAAGTCGGGCGTGGCGTAGCCGACGGTGGGCAGCTCGCCGCGGGTGTGGGTGGGCTTGCCGTTCAGCAGGATCGTGGCCATGGGACCTCCGGTGCCGCCCACAACATACGCCAGGCCCCAAAAGAGATCCATGGGTGATGATCATTCCACCAGGAAGGGGGCTGAATCCGGCCGGCGGCCCACCCCCGTCCCCGCGCGGCTCACCCCCAAGTGCTGGCCAGGGACGGGATCTGTCTCTAGCCTGGGGCCATGTCGGACACTCCGGGGGCGGCCTTCGACCGCAGGTGGGCGTGGTACTGGGGCATCTGGGGCCTCCTGGGGTGCTACATGGCCTCCTGGGACTGGGCCCTCTATCCGTCCTCCTCTCCCTTCCGGCTGCTGGCGTTGAACCTGTGCCAGAACGGAACCTGGGGATTGCTGGGTCTCTTCCTGGTCTGGCTGGCGAACCGGAGGCCCATCGAGGCCTTCGCCTGGCGGGAGCGGCGCACCTGGGGCCTGCACCTCGCCGCCAGCATCGTCGTGGCGGCCCTGGGCCTGTTCCTGGCCTACGTGATCATGCTCCTGTTCACCTACCGGGAGTGGCCGGAGCCCTTGACCTTCGCCCGGGCGGCCAAGGGGCTCCCGCGGTTCTACCGGGCCTACTTCCACACCAACCTCCTGTTCATGTGGGCCCTGGTGGCGGCCTTCCACGGCCTGCGCATCTACCGGCGGTACAAGGCGCGGGAGGTGGAGGCGGCCCGTCTGGAGGCGCGGTTCGCGGAGGCCCAGAACCTCGCCCTCCGCATGCAGCTCCAGCCCCATTTCCTCTTCAATACGCTGCACTCCATCTCCGCGCTCATCCATGCCGATCCGGACGCCGCCGACAGCATGATCAGCCGGCTGGGGGACTTCCTCCGCATGACGCTGGAGGCGCCTCCGGACCAGCTGGTGCCCCTCCGGAAGGAGCTGGCCTTCATCGAGTCCTACCTGGCCATCGAGCGCATCCGCTTCCAGGACCGCCTGTCCGTGCGGGTGGAGATCACCCAGGAACTCCTGGAGGCGAAGGTCCCAAGCTTCATCCTCCAGCCCCTGGTGGAGAACGCCCTGAAGCACGGCCTCGCGGACCGGCCGCGGGGCGTCCTCACGCTGCGGGCCAAGCGGGATTCGGATCTGCTGGTGCTGGAGGTCCAGGACGACGGCGAGGGCTTCGTGGCGGACCGGGAGGGCGTGGGTCTCTCCAATGTCCGGGCGCGCCTGGGGCTCCTCTACAAGGGCCGGCACTGCATCGACATCCTGGGGATGGCCGGGCACGGCACCCTGGTGGCCCTGCGCCTGCCCCTGAATCCGGATGCGGAGCCCGCATGACCCTCCGCGCCCTCATCGTGGACGACGAGCCCCTGGCCCGCCAGCGGATCCGCCAGCTCCTGCAGAAGTCGGTGGATGTCGAAGTGGTGGGCGAGTGCGCCAACGGGGTGGAGGCGGTGCAGGCCATCGAGGATCTCGGGCCGGACCTCGTCTTCCTCGACATCCAGATGCCCGAGCTGGATGGCTTCGGCGTCATCGAGGCCGTGGGGGCCGACCGCATGCCGGCGACCCTCTTCATCACCGCCTACGACCAGCACGCCCTCCGCGCCTTCGAGGTCCACGCCCTGGACTACCTCCTGAAGCCCTTCGACGCGACCCGCTTCCAGGCGGCCCTGGCCCGGGCGCGGCGCTGGTGCGCCCGGGGGACGGGCGGCGCGCAGGAGGCCCGGCCCGATCTGGAAGCCCTGATGGCGGGCCTGCGCAAGGAACGCCCCTGGCTGGACCGGGTGCTGGTGAAGCAGGGGGACCGGCATCTCCTGGTGCGGGTGGCGGCCGTCCAGTGGATCGAGGCGGAGGACAACTACGTCCGCCTGCACGTGGAGGGCACTTCGCACCTCCTCCGCCAGACCATGGCCGGACTGCTGGAGCGTCTGGATCCGCGCCTCTTCCGTCGCATCCACCGCTCGGCCATCGTGAACCTGGATTTCATCCGCGAGTTCCAGCCCTGGACCAGCGGCGACCAGCTGGTGATCATGCGCGACGGCACCCGCCTCACCCTGAGCCGCACCTACCGCGACCAGGTGGGCGAGTGGTCCTGACGCGAAGCGGCCCGGCGTGGGCCGGGCCGCGGACGGGAGCAGGCTGGTTCAGGGCGTGGCGAGCACCGCGATGGTGGCGGAACCGGCCCCGGCGGGGTTCAGCTGGCCGACCTTCTGCTCGTAGAACACCCGGGGCGGCAGGATGACATCCACGGTGCCGATGAGGCGGTTCGTCACGAGGATCTCGCCGTGGGTGCCGTCGCCCACGCTGAAGACCGCGCCCTGCCTCAGGGCCACGGGGGTGGTGCCGACCGCCGGGACGCCCTTGCGGCCGAGGGTGTTCACCGCCAGGGTGGCGCCGAAGGACCCATCCCGGAACAGCCGGTCATGGGGCATGAGCACCACGAAGGCGGTGTTCCGCGCGGCCAGCAGGGTGGCGGCCTTGTCGGCGTGGTCCATCAGGCGGGTATCGGCCACGGTGATGAGGGTGCCGGGTCCTGCGGCCCGGGCCAGGGCCTGCACTTCGGCCTGGCTGTTCCGGTAGTCGCAGATCACCCCGATGTGGGTCTTCTCCGGCCAGGTGGCCTGGGCCACCTTCATCAGGGGCTGGAAGTCTTCGGCCTGCAGGCCGAGGGAGGCGAAGGCCAGCATGGCCGCGCCGAGGGTGTGCGTGAGGGGCCGCATGGGACCTCCTGGGAGGGAAGGGCCGGGGGGTGCCCGGCGATGGGGGACGGGTCCGGTCCGGGGACCGGGAAGGCTGCCCGGCGGAGGGATCTGCGGGCAGGGGAAGGACGCGGGAAGGATGCGGGCCGCCTCCGGCCGGGACCAGGATTCCGGGGTGATCCGCCGGGAGCCGGGGGCGAGGGGCGATCTCCAGGGGTGGAATTCCAGGCCGGTCGGCAGGAGGGGTGAAAAAAAGCGTGTCGCAACGGCCAATTGGGCATAATGGGGCCCCGAGGAGGTCCCCATGCGCGCATCCGCGCTCCTGTCCCTGCTGGCCGTGCCGGTGCTCACGGCCGCGGCGCCGGCCCCGAAGGCCAAGGCCCCCTTCAAGGTCACCTGGCTGGGCCACGCCGCCTTCGAGGTGGTCTCCCCCGGCGGCACGGACCTGCTCATCGATCCCTTCCTCACCCAGGACCCGGCCACCCCCGCGGCCGACAAGGACCTGGCGAAGTACAAGCCCGCCGCCATCCTGGTGACCCACAGCCACGGCGACCACGTGGGCGACACGGTGGCCATCGCCAAGGCCAGCGGCGCCAAGGTGATCGCGGCCTATGAGCTGGCCTCCACCTTCGGCCTGCCCGAGTCGCAGACCGTCGGCTGCAATGTGGGCGGCCGGCTCCAGGTGGGCGACGTCACCATCCACGTGGTGCCCGCCATGCATGGCAGCACCCCCGGCGGCCGGCCCGTGGGCTTCGTCCTCACCTTCAAGGACGGCCGCAGCCTCTACCACACCGGGGATACCTGGATCTTCGGGGACATGTCCCTCATCCAGGAGCTGTACCACCCCGACGTGCTGCTGCTCTGCGTGGGCGGCGGCCCCTACACCGAGGATCCCGCCACGGCCGCCCTGGCGGTGAAGAAGTACTTCCACCCCTCGGCCATCGTGCCCATGCACTACGGCACCTTCCCGCCCCTGGCCAAGGAGGATGAGGTCCGCAGGGCCTTTGCGGGGGACAAGCGCCTCCGGGTGATGAAGCCCGGCGAGACGCTGAGCTTCTGATTCGGCAGGTCCTTCGCAGGCGGGCGCGTCAGGCGCGGGGCAGGACGACGAGGAAGGTGGCGCCCTGTCCGGGCTCGCTCTCAAGCTCGATGCGCCCGCCCATGTCCTCCACCAGGCGCTTGACGATGGCCAGCCCCAGGCCGGTGGACTTCTCGCCGCCGGTGGGCTGGGCGCTCAGTTTGGCGAACCGCTTGAACGCCTTGGCCTTGTCTTCCGGGAGGAAGCCCGGGCCCTCGTCCCGGATCCACAGGACCGCCCCCTCCTCCCGCAGGCCCGCGCCCAGCCACACCCGCCGGCCCGGGGGGGAGAACTTGATGGCGTTGGTGAGGAGGTTGTCCACCACTTCGGTCAGCGTGTCCGGGTCCGCCAGGGCGGAGAGGGAAGGATCGACCGGTTCGGGGGCCAGCTCGATGTCCTTGGCGCGTGCCCGGGCCTGATGGAGGGAACAGGCCCGTTCCACCACTTGCCCCAGGCCGACGGGTTGGATCTTCAGGCCCAGGTGCCCCGTCTCGATGGCCTCGAGGTCGAGCAGGCGGTTGAGCAGCCGCACCACCTCGTCCACGGCGCCGCAGATCTCCTGCGCCGCGGCCAGGGAGGGGGGATCGCCCTTCAGGGCCAGGACCTCCGCCTTGAGGCGGATGCCGTGCAGCGGGTTCCGCAGGTCGTGGGCGGCCATGCCCATGAAGTGGCTCTTCTCCTCGTTGAGGCGGTAGAGATGGTCGGTCAGGACCTGGAGCGACTGGTGGTTCCGGCTGAGCTCCTCGGTGGCCGCGTCGATCCTGGCCTGCAGCCAGGCATTCCGCCGCTCGAGGAACCGGGTCCGGATCCGGATGACTGCAGCCAGGGCCAAGCCGAGGGCCAGGGCGTAGAGGACGAGCGCCAGGGGATGGACCCAGGGGGAGGGCTTGATGCTGAAGGGGAAGCGCAACGGCTCCGATACCTGCCCTTCGTAGTCCCTGGCCCAGACGCGGAGTTCGTAGGCACCCGGCCGGAGGCCGCCGTAGTCCCGGGCATTCTCGAAGGTCCAGGGGCCGGGCTCCGCCTCCAACCCCAGGAGCTGGGTGCGGAATCGCAGATCCTCCTCCCGGAAGAAGGCGGGCGTGAAGAAGCCGAAGGCGAGGCGCTGCGTGCCGTGGGGGAACCGGAGGCCGGGCGTGGGGCGGGCCTCCTCCCCTTCCACCCTGAACCGTTCCAGCACCGGCGACGAGAGTCTGAGGGGGCCGCCGGTCTCGGCGGGATCGAGGAAGGCCGGGCCCTCGGGGAGCCCGAACCAGACGCGGCCCTGATGGTCCAGCAGGCTCGCGCCGGGGTTGACGATGTTGGTGAGCAGCCCATCGGCGCTGTTGAA
>JAJYBX010000117.1 GCA_021778785.1 Acidobacteriota bacterium | reverse complement strand
CACGGGGCGCTCGGGCCGCCAGGGCGTCCAGGCTGCGGGTGGACCGCCCCGGATCAGGGGGAGGACCCACACCAGGAGGAAGGGGCCGAGGGCGAGGATGCCGAGGGTGTCCCCCAGCCAGAAGGCGTGGAAGGCCGTGAAGGCCGGCACGGAACCGAGACCCGAACCCGCGCGGAGCGCCAGCACCGCCGGCACCGCCACCAGCATCGGCCCCGCCGCCGCGGCGAGGAGGAATCCCGCGGCATCCGAGGGGCGGCGCAGCCGGGGCGAGAGCCCCCCCCGGCGGAAGGCCAGGGCCACCAGGCCGTAGGCCGCTGCGTGGGCCAGGGCATTGACCGCGGCGGCGGACACCGTGACGCCGCCGGGGGGGAGGACGAGCCACAGGTTCCCGAGGAAGGCGGCCACGGCCACGGCGGGGGTGTAGGCCGGCCCCAGGGTGAGCAGCAGACCCAGGCTGAGGGCCGCGGGGAAGTACCAGACGCTCACCGCCGGGGTGGGCGCCAGGTGGGCCGAGGCCCGCTGGAGGAGCAGGAAGAGCACCAGGTAGCCCGCCAGCACCGCCGCGGGGCGCGTCCGGGACCGGCGGGAGGCGGGGCCCATCTGTCCCTGGACGCCGCTGGGCTCGTCCTGGCGCGGGAAGGCCTCGAGGCCGCTCATCCGAGGGCCGAGAGGGGCGTGCCGCCCGCCAGGGCGTGGAGGCCCGGCGCGGCCGCGGGCAGGGGCAGGATCTGAAGGGTGGCGGGGAGGCCCAGGGTGGCCAGCTCGGAGGTCAGCTCCGCCTGGAGGGGCGCGATGCGGGCGGGATCCTCCAGCCAGAGCCGGGCGCGGAGGCCGGCGGGGTTCCGTTCCACGCCCATCCGGACCTCCCCCAGGGTGCTGAAGGGGACGCTGAGGAACACCCGGCGGGTGGCCTCCGCCGGGGTGCCACCCTCCGCATCGGATTCCACCCAGATCCGCAGGGGGTCCCCGCCCGGGGCCCAGGGCAGGGGGATCTCGAAGAGGGCCGTGCCCTCCTGGGCCTGGAGGGCATGGAAGGGGGCCTCCCGGGGCGAGGCCACGGCATCCGACAGGGTCGTCATGACCGCCTTCAGCAGGGCCGACCAGCCCTCCGGCGTGGCCGCCGCCTCCGGCCGGGCCAGGGCCTGGAACAGCCCCGCCAGGGGTTTGAGGGCCTCCGTGGGGAGCTGGAGGCGGGCGAGGAGGGGCGCGGCCTCGCCCTGGGCCAGGGGCGCGAGGACGGGATTCGTGGGCGGGGGCGTGGCCCCGAGCACCTGGAGGCGCAGGCCGGCGCCCCCCGGCAGGGGCAGGGCCTTGAGGGACAGGAGGCTGCCGGCGGGGAAGGGGAGCTGGCCCTGGGCCCGCAGTTCCTGGCCGCCCGGCAGCTGGAGGCGCACGCTGTCGGGCAGGATCTCCAGGAGGACGGCCTCCAGGGCCTGTCCCTTCAGGAGATCCAGCGCGGGCAGGGTGGACGCGGCCGCCGGTGTCAGTTGCACAGCCCCGAGGGCCGGGGCGACCAGGGGGCCGAGGGGGTTCATCCGAGCCTGAAGTGGCGGCGCAGGTGGCCGGCGATGTCGGGCAGGGGGGCGATCAGGTCCACGCACCCCCGCTCCACGGCGGCCCGGGGCATGCCGTACACCACGCAGGATTCCTCCGATTCCGCCAGGGTGTGGGCGCCCTTGCGCTTGAGCTGCTCCATGCCCTTGGCGCCGTCGGCCCCCATGCCCGTGAGGATGGCCGCCAGCACCGGGCCGCGGTACTGGTCCGCCACGCTCTGGAACAGCACGTCCACGCTGGGGCGGTGGAGGGAGGAGACGGGCTCGGGGCTGAGCTCCACGCAGCCCTTCGGGCCCCGGGCCCCGTAGAGCATGTGGATGCCGCCGGGCGCGATGTAGACGGTGCCGGCCTTGAGGGGCTCGCCCTGCTCGGCTTCCTTCACATGCACCTGGCAGAGGCCGTCCAGCCGGTCCGCGAAGGGCCTGGTGAAGGTGCTGGGCATGTGCTGGACGATGAGGCAGGGCACGGGCAGGTCGGCGGGCAGGGCCGGGAGGATGTCCTGCAGGGCCTTGGGCCCGCCCGTGGAACTGCCGATCACCAGCAGTTCCGCCGTGGGCGAGGAGGGGAGGGTGCCGCCCGCCGGGATCGGGGCCGGGGCCGGGACGGCGGGTCGGGCCGGGGCGGGCCGGGCGGCGGGCGGCTCGGCCGGAGGGCGGGGGTGGAACCGGGGGCTGGCGGCCAGGCGGCGCACCTTCTCCTGCAGATCCTGCTGGATCTGCATGATGCTCATGGTGGCGAAACTGCTCTCCTTGGGGATGAAGTCCAGGGCGCCGATGGAGAGGGCGTCCAGGGTGGCCTGGGCCCCCTCCTGGGTGAGGCTGGAGACCATGAGCACCGGCAGGGGATGGGTGGCCATGATCTTCTTCAGGCAGGTGAGCCCGTCCATCCGGGGCATCTCGATGTCCAGGGTGACGATGTCGGGCTTGTGCTCCTCGATCTTCTCCAGGGCGTCGATGCCGTCGCGGGCCGTGGCCACCACCTTCAGGTCCGGCGCCTCCTCCAGCATCTTCTGCAGGGACTTCCGCATGAAGGGGCTGTCATCCACCACCAGGATCCGGACGGTCATCACTGCTCCTCAGGCTTGGAAGGCGAGTTCGACGAAGGCCAGCGCATGCTCCAGTTCGTCGTCGATGGAGAAGGTGAGGCGCTCCACGTCCAGATCCTTGTCGAGGGATCCCGCCAGGACCTCCCGGAAGGCCGGCAGGCTCTCCAGCGAGAAGCTGAGCCGCTCGTCCGCCGGTCCCACAGGGATCCGGGTCCGCACCAGCAGGTCCGAGAGGTGGATGAGGTTCGGCAGGAACTCGCCGGCCTTGGGGGCGTGGTGATCGCGGATGACCTCGATGATGGAATCCGGGAAGTGCCAGTCGGCGGCCAGCAGGGCCCCGGCCTGGGCGTGGTCCATGCCGAGCAGGGCGTGTTCGGCGTCCACGGAGAAGCTGCCGGCGGCCACCTGCGCCAGCACCGCCTGGTAGTCCTCGGGGAAGCAGGTGTCCAGGGCGATCTTGCCGATGTCGTGGAGCAGGCCGGACAGGAAGGCCGTCTCGGCCTGCCCGTGGCGCCGGGCCAGCCGGCAGATCCCCTTGGCCGTCTGGCCCACGGCGACGCTGTGCTGCCAGAGGCGGAGCGCATCCAGGTGGACGCCGCCCCGGAGGGTCCGGATCACGGCGGCGCCGGTGCCGAGGTTGGCGATGGCATCGAAGCCCAGGCGCAGGACAGCCGTGCGCAGATCCGTCGCCGCGCCGTCCCCGGCGTAGAGGGCCGAATTGGCCAGGCGCAGCAGGGTGGCGGAGAGGGGGGGATCCTTGGAGAGGATGCCGAGGATGCGGTCCACGGTGCAGCGGTCATCCTGGACCGCCTCGCCCAGGGCCACCACCGTGAGGGGGAGGCTGGGCAAGGTCTTGGCCTTCAAACGCGAGGCCAGCTGCTCCGGGGTGACCATTCAGAACTCCGCGATCATCGTCTTGTCCTGCTCGATGGCATTCTTGACGCTCTCCTTGTGGGTTTCCAGGGCCTCGGGCCCCAGCTTGAGGATCTCCATGGCCTGCCGCGTGGCGGACTCGAGGTGCATCGGGTTGCCGATGCCGGCCTTCTGCTCCAGGGCCAGGTGGTTGGCCAGGGCGACGATGGCGGCCAGGGGCAGGTGCTCTTCCTTGGCGTGGATGGGATCGTGGTGCCAGCGGACGGCCTGCTGGAGGCTGGGCGCCAGGTTCCACTGCTGGACGAGGGCCTCCCCCACCATGGCATGGTCGAAGCCGAAGGTGTCCAGCTCCAGGGCCAGGCTGTCGCCGCCCTCGTTGTAGACCGTGCGGAGCAGGGCCCCGTAGCGCTCGGGGAACTTCACGCCCATCACGGATTTCCCGATGTCGTGCATGAGGCCGCCGATGAAGGCCTCCTCCACCCGCGGGAAGCGCACGGCCTTGGCGAAGGCGCGGCTGGCGATGGCGGTCACGAGGGCATGTTCCCAGATGAGCCGCTCCTGGAGGCCCACGGTGCCGCGGTGGTAGAGGTTCTTGGCGGAGCTGGCGATGACCACGCTCTTGATGGTCGAGAACCCGAGGGTCATGATCGCCTGGGTGAGCGTGTTCACCTCGCGCATCATCCCGAACATCGCGGAATTGGCGATCTTCAGGATCTGGCTGGTGAGGGCCTGGTCCGTGGAGATGATCTTGCGGAGATCCTCCGCGGAGGCATCGGGATCCGCCGACACGCGCAGCAGCTGTGTCGCCACCTGGGGCAGGGGCGGGAGGTCGCCCAGATTCGTGATGAGTTCCTGCGGCGTGATCGGCATGGTGTGCTCCCTCAGGCCCGTTTCCGGTAGCCCATGGCCTTGCTGAAATGCATGAGCTCGAAGCCCGTGTTGAAGGCGTGGATGCTCTCACTGTGGCCCACCAGGAGGTAGGCGTGGGGATGAAGCTGGGCGTGGAAGCCCTTCAGGACCTGGCCTTTCACGGCCTCGTCGAAGTAGATGAGCACATTCCGGCAGAAGATCACGTCGAAGGTGGCCAGGGCCCGGTAGGCCGCGTAGTCCACCAGGTTGAAGTTCCGGAAGCTGGTGTAGCGCTGGAGGTCGGACTTCACCTGGAAGAGATCCCGCCCCAGGGGCAGGAAGTGGCGCTGAAGCTGCTCGGGCGTCAGGTTCCGCAGGGTGTAGGCGTTGTACACGCCGTCCTGGGCCTGGGCCAGCACCTTCTCGCTGATGTCCGTGCCCAGGATCTCCACGGCGACGCCCCGGAGCACGGTGTCCCGGAGCTCATGGCAGATCATGGCCAGCGTGTAGGGCTCCTCCCCGCTGGAACAGGCCGCGGACCAGATGCGGAGGCGGGTCTGCCCCCGC
This sequence comes from Acidobacteriota bacterium, assembly GCA_021778785.1. Taxonomy (GTDB): domain Bacteria; phylum Acidobacteriota; class Holophagae; order Holophagales; family Holophagaceae; genus Geothrix. The sequence goes on along the minus strand of JAJYBX010000117.1, from coordinate 1,671 downwards.
TCCCGGGCGAGCCGGGTCGCCTCGGGCAGCACGATGTTCTGGAAGGCCTCGATCTGCGGCGGGTTCCGCCAGAAGCTGGTCTCGTTGGTGGTGATCTCCACGAAGAGCCGCTTGAGCTCCGCCGCGCCCTGGCTGCCCTGGAGCAGGGAGAGATAGTCCCCGTAGCTGCGCAGGCTCAGCTCCCCCAGGCGCTTGCTGAGGCGGTTCTCCAGGAAGTACTGCTTGGATTCATTGAAGAAAATTCCAGATTTTGCATAGATGAAGTCCCGGAGGCTCCGGAACTCGGCGAGGGTCATCTGCTGCTTGGCCTGGAGGGGATCCATCGGGTCGTCCTTCCCGCGGGATCGGCTTCCTGGTCCGAGGCTTGAGTTTTCAGCCGCGGTCATCGGGCCTGACCCGGTCCCCGCAGGGGGCGCACGCCCGGGGCGCGGGCGGTCCCCTCCGTCGAGGTCAGCCCTCCAGGACCACCACCGCCAGGGCCAGGTTGCCGTCATGGCTGACGCTGCCATGGAGGACCCGGATCCCCCGGGCCGCCAGGAGGTCGGCCAGGGCCCCCTCGGCGTGCATCCGGCCGTTCCGGTAGCGCAGTTCCTTCCAGGACCAGCCGTCCAGGCCCAGGCCCAGGGCCTTGCCGAAGGCCTCCCGCAGGGCCCAGCGCCCCGCCAGCCGCTCCGGCAGGCGTTCCCGGTTGCCCCCCAGCAGGTAGGCAGCCTCGTCCGGGTGGAGGATCCGGCCGGCGCACTTTTCCGCCCCGAAGCGCTCCACCAGGTGGCGCCAGCGGGAGGGGGGGCAGAGGTCCGTGCCGAGGCCGAGGATCATGGCAATTCCCGCGCGAACCAGCGGTCGCAGCCCCCATGGCCGGTGCGGCCCAGGGGAGCGCAGAGGGGCCGGAAGCCCAGCTTCCCGTAGAGCTTCAGGGCCTGGTCCATGCCGGTGAGGGTCTCCAGGTAGCAGGTGCGGTAGCCCAGGTCCTTCGCCACCCGGAGGCAGTGGCGCAGCAGGGCCTCGCCGATGCCTCGCCCCCGGGCCTGGGGCAGGAAGTACATCTTGCGCAGCTCGCAGACGCCGGGCTCGCCGCCCTCCAGGGCCGCCACGCCCCCACCGCCCAGCACCTGGCCGGCCCCGTCCACCACCACGAAGTAGGCGGCCCCGGGCAGCGCGTAGGCCCTGCTCATGTGGTCCACCTCCGGGTCGTGGAGGGCGAAGCCCGGGCCGTCCGCCCCGAATTCCGGCATGACGGCGCGGATGATGGCCGCCATGGCAGCGTCATCCCGGGGTTCGATGGGGCGGAAGCTCAGCATGGCTCCACGGTACCGCGAATGGCTGTCCGGGGCACGCCGGGGCGGCCAAGCTGGAGGGGAGGTGTCCCATGTCCCAGCCCGCCTTCCGCGACCGTCTCCGTGCCGGGGAGCGCCTGCTGGGGACCCTGGTCCAGATCCCCCGGCCGGAGGTGGCCGTCCGCCTGGCCCGGCAGGGCTTCGACTGGCTGTTTCTGGATGGCGAGCACGGCGGCTTCGGGCCCGCCGAAGCCTCGCGGACCCTGGCCGCGCTGGCGGACGCCGTCCCCTGCCTGCTGCGGGTGCCCTCCGCGGACCCGGACGTGCTCGATGACGCGGCCCGCTGCGGAGCCGCGGGCCTCATCGTGCCCCATGTGGACTCGGCGGCCCAGGC
>JAJYBX010000116.1 GCA_021778785.1 Acidobacteriota bacterium | reverse complement strand
CAGGCCGTGCTCGTGGGCGTGGAGGAGGCCAAGGCCGCGTCCAATGGCGCGAGGCCGCTGGGCGGCCCCCGCGGCATGCACTAGGCCAGGGGAGGCGCCATGGCCCTGCTCGAGTTCCTGAAGCTTGCCTTATTTGCCATCACCCGGAACAAGATGCGGGCGTTCCTCACCATGCTCGGGATCATCGTGGGCGTGGGGGCGGTGATCGCCATGATCGGCATCGGGGAGGGCTCGAAGCAGGCCTCCATCGCCCTCATCCGGAACATGGGCTCCAACATGCTCTTCATCTTCCCGGGCCAGGGCACGGGGCGGTTCGGACCCCAGGCCATGGGCAGTGCCGACATCCTGCTGGAATCGGACGCCCCCCTCATCGAGCAGGAGCTGTCGGATTCGAGCGTCGTGGCCGCCTCGCCCGTGGTGCAGACCAGCCGCCCCGTGATCTACCAGAACTACAACTACATGACCCAGATCCAGGGCACCAACACGGAGTTCCCGGAGATCCGGGGCTGGGAGATGGAGGAGGGCCGCTTCTTCACGGAGGGCGAGGTCCGCGGCCAGGCCAAGGTCTGCGTCATCGGCAAGACGGTGCAGGCCAACCTGTTCCCCAACGGGGAGGATCCCGTGGGCCAGACCATCCGCATCGGCAACCTCCCCTTCCAGGTGGTGGGCGTGCTGGAGAAGAAGGGCGCCGGGATGTTCGGCGACCAGGACGACCTCATCGTCGGACCCTACACCACCGTGATGCGGAAGATCATGGGCCGGGACAAGATCCAGCGGCTCATGGTGAGCGCCCAGGAAGGGCGGGCCGAACTGGCCCAGGCGGAGATCACGGCCCTCCTCCGCCAGCGGATGAAGCTCACCCCCAAGGACGAGAGCCCCTTCATGATCCGCAAGCAGGACGACATCGTGCAGATGCAGACCCAGCAGGCGGGCATCCTCACGGCCCTCCTGGCGGTGGCCGCCAGCATCTCGCTGGTGGTGGGCGGCATCGGGATCTCCAACATCATGCTGGTGAGCGTCACGGAACGGACCCGGGAGATCGGCATCCGCCGCGCGCTGGGCGCCACCCAGCGGAGCATCCTCTGGCAGTTCCTCACCGAGGCGATGGTCCTGGCCATCCTGGGCGGGTTCATCGGGGTCGCCTTCGCCTTCACCACCATCCTCATCCTCCAGCGCTTCCAGGTTCCCGCGGTGGTCCAGAACTGGGCCGTGGTCCTGGGGCTGGGCTTCAGTGGCGTCGTGGGCGTGGTGGCGGGCTTCCTGCCGGCGGTGAAGGCCGCGCGCCTGGACGTGATCGACGCGCTGCGCTACGAGTGATCGCCCGCTGGCCAGGCCTCCCCCGGGGTCGATAATGGAGGGGAGCACTCCTGGACGGGAGGCCGGCCATGGCCCTGTTCGAATTCCTCAAACTCGCCCTTTCTCTCGGCATCGCCTGCGGCGATACGCGAGGCCCCGTTGCAATCTCCTGGGTCCGGTAGGAGGTGAACCGTGGCGCTGCTGGAATTTCTGAAGCTGGCCCTTTTTGCCATCACCCGGAACAAGACCCGGGCGTTCCTCACCATGCTCGGGATCATCGTGGGGGTGGGGGCGGTCATCGCCATGATCGGCATCGGAGAGGGCTCGAAGCGGGCCTCCATCGCCATCATCCGCAACATGGGCTCGAACATGCTGACCATCTTCCCCGGGGCGCCGGGGACGCACACCCACCACGGGCCCCAGGCCCTGGGCAGCGCCGCCATCCTGAAGGATGACGACCCCGGGCTGATCCAGCGGGAGCTGGCGGCCTCCAGCGTCCATGCGGCCACCCCCCAGGTCTCCACCACCCGGCCCCTGGTGTACCAGAACGCCAACTACCTGAGCCAGATCCAGGGCACCGGCCCGGAGTTCCTCCAGATCCGGGGCTGGGAGCTGGAGAAGGGGCGGTTCTTCACGGACGCCGAGGTGCGCGGCCAGGCCAAGGTCTGCGTCATCGGCAAGACGGTGCAGGCCAACCTCTTCCCCAACGGCGAGGAGCCCCTGGGCCAGACCCTCCGCATCGGCAACCTGCCCTTCCAGATCGTGGGGGTGCTGGAGAAGAAAGGTGCGGGCATGTTCGGGGACCAGGACGACCTCGTCGTGGGGCCCTACACCACGGTCATGCGGAAGGTCATGGGGCGGAACACCATCCAGCGGATCATGGTGAGCGCCCACGAGGGGGAATCCGAACTGGCCGAGGCCGAGATCACGGCCCTCCTCCGCCAGCACCTGAAGGTGCCGGCCCAGGAGGAGAATCCCTTCCACATCCGGAAGCAGGACGACATCGTGCAGATGCAGACGCAGCAGGCGGGCATCCTCACGACCCTGCTGGCCGTCGCGGCCAGCATCTCGCTGGTGGTGGGGGGCATCGGCATCTCGAACATCATGCTGGTGAGCGTCACGGAGCGGACCCAGGAGATCGGCCTGCGGCGGGCCGCGGGGGCCACCCAGCACAGCATCCTGTGGCAGTTCCTCACCGAGGCCGTCGTCCTCTCCATCCTGGGCGGAGCGCTGGGCGTCGGGGTCGCCGCGACGGCCGTGGCCATCCTCCAGCGCGCCGAGATCCCGGCGGTGGTGGAGACCTGGGCCGTGGCGCTGGGGCTGGGCTTCAGCGGCGCCGTGGGCGTGGTGGCGGGATTCCTGCCGGCCCTCAAGGCTGCGAGACTGAATGTCATCGACGCCTTGAGGTACGAGTGACGCCCGCCGATCCGATCTCCCCCGCCCAGCACCCGATTCCCGCGGGAGGCGGGCCGCGTGGCTGAGGGGGGCGAGGCCCCGCACGATCCCTACGCCGCCCTGCGGGATCCGGACTACCGGTGGTTCATCCATTCGCTGGGGCTGGTCACGCTGGGCCTCCAGATGCAGGGCGTGGTGGTGGGCTGGCAGGTCTACGCCCGCACGGGCGATGCGCTGGCCCTGGGCCTGGTGGGGCTCTCCGAGGCGCTGCCCTTCCTCGGCCTGGCCCTCTTCGGCGGCCACGCCGCCGACCGGGTGAGCCGCCGGGGCATCTGCCTGGCCTCGCTGCTGAGCCTCGCCCTCTGCTCGGCCCTGCTCTGGAGCTTCACCTGGCACTCCCGGTCGGGCCCGCTGGCCCGCGCCGTCTGGCCCATCTACGGCGTCATCTTCCTCACCGGCATCGTCCGGGCCTTCTACCGGCCGGCCAGCACGGCCCTCGGCACCCAGCTGCTGCCCAGGGACCTCTACGCCAACGGCGCCTCCTGGCGCTCCTCCGTCTTCCACACGGGCATGGTGGTGGGGCCGGCCCTCGGCGGCCTGCTCTATGCCTGGAAGGGGCCGGTCGTCGCCCACGGCACCGTGATGGTCCTCCTCGCCCTGGGCTTCCTGGCCCTGCTGCCCGTGCGGCGCGTACCGCGGCCTGCGGCGGCCCGGGGCGGGTCGGTGCTGGCGAGCCTGGCCGAGGGGATCCGCTTCGTCCGCTCCGAGAAGCTGCTGCTGGGGGCCATCAGCCTGGATCTCTTCGCCGTGCTCTTCGGCGGGGCCGTGGCGGTGCTGCCGGTCTTCGCCAAGGATGTGCTGCGGACGGGGCCCCAGGGCCTCGGCGCCCTCCGGGCCGCGCCCGCGGTGGGCTCGGTGCTCATGGGCGTGGCGCTGGCCCACCTGGGGCCGATGCGGCGGGCGGGGCGGACGCTCCTCCTCTGCGTGGCCGGGTTCGGCGTCGCCATGATCGCCTTCGCCCTCAGCCGCAGCCTCGTCCTGAGCCTGCTGATCCTGGCCGCCGCCGGGGCCGTGGACAGCGTGAGCGTGGTGCTGCGGGCCACCCTGCTGCAGACCCTCACGCCGGACGCCATGCTGGGCCGCGTGTCGTCCGTGAACCAGATCTTCATCGGTTCCAGCAACGAGCTGGGCGCCTTCGAGAGCGGCGTCGCCGCGCGGTTCCTGGGCCTCGTCCCCTCCGTGGTGTTCGGGGGGTGCATGACCCTCCTCGTGGTGGGGGTCACAGCCTGGCGGGTGCCCGGCCTGCGGCGGATGGACCGCATCCGGTGAAGGCGCATGGTAAAAAAGGCTCAATGGTGATCTGAGTCAAATCCAGTCCTGACAGGCATTGGCCGCGGCCCGCCACCCTGCACACTGGTGGGGGCTTTCGCCCCTCCCGGTGCCCCATGATCTTCGACCTCATCCACGTGCGGATCCGCATCAAGCTGCTGGGCCTGGTGCTCCTGCCCGTCGTCGGCGGAGGCCTGCTCTCGGGCCTCCAGGTGGCCCAGCAGACCCGGCTGCTGGACCGCCTGCAGCGGGTGCGGGCGGCTTCGGCCGTGTCGGGGGCCGTGGGGGATCTGGCGCAGGCCCTCCAGGCGGAATCCGATGCCACCGCCCTGTCCCGGGGCCCGAAGGGCGCCTCCCGCCAGGGGGATGTGGCCCAGGCCCGGGAGGAGACCGACCGCCAGGTGCGGACCCTGGAAGCCGCCCTGGCGGGGACGGATCCGGGCCTGAAGGCCATGCTGCCCCGGTCGGCCCTGGACCTGGGGGGGCTGGGCCAGCTCCGCCAGCGGGCGGACCGGCCCGGGAGCACCGGCGTCATCGACGGCTACCACCGCGAGGTGGAGGGCCTGCTGCAGCTGGAGGAGCGGCTGCTGCTCCCCGCCGCGGGCACGCCCCTGGAAGGGCAGCTCCGCGCCTTCGCGAACCTGCTGCAGGCCAAGGAATCCGCCGGGCTGGAGCAGGCCATCATCTCCCAGGCCTTCGCCCAGGGCGCCTTCGAGGTGGACCAGGTCGAACGCCTGGACGAGGCCGCGGCGGCCCGGAAGGCCCAGGAGTCGGCCTTCCTCGCGGCCGCCCCGGCGTCGACCCGGGCGGACTACCAGGCCGCCATGGCGGGGAGCTTCGCACCGGAGTTCGCCCATCTGGAGGAGGCCGCCCGCGCGGGCAGCCTGAATCAGGATCTCCCGGTCTGGTCGCGGGTGGCCGAGGCCCGCCTGGCCGCCCTCAAGGGCGTGCAGGACCGGTTCGGCAGGGATCTCCAGGCGGAGGCCCGCGGGTTCGAGGCCAGCGCCGGCGTGCGGCGCTGGCTGCTGGTGGGCGGCTTCGGGCTGTTCGGCCTCCTGGTGCTGGCCTGGACCTGGCGCGCCACGGTGCTCATCACCGAGCCCCTCCAGGAGCTGGCCGAGGGCATGGCCCGCATGGAGGGGGGCGACCTCCGCATCCAGCTGCCCGTGCACAGCTACGACGAGACGGGCCGCATGACCCGGGCCTTCAACGCCATGAGCGCCCGCCTGCGGGAGCTGGTGCGGGGCCTCCAGCACCACGCCGGGCGGCTGGGCGGCGGTGCCGAGGCCCTCTCCGCCCATGCCGGCCAGGTCTCCGCGGCCACGGGGCAGCTGGCCCAGAGCGCCCGGGTGCAGCGGGAGGCCTCTGAGGAGGTGGCCTCCGCCGTGACGCAGCTCCAGGCTTCCGTGCTGCAGGTGCAGGCCAGCCTCGAGGACATGCTGGCGGGGGGCCGCGATGCGGGCAGCCGCGTGCGCGAGACCGCGCGCCAGGCCCAGGCGGTGGTGGGCGCGCTCGAAGAGGTGGTCCAACGCACCGGCCAGGCCGTCCAGTCCATCCAGGCCATCCAGTCCCTCGCGCAGTCCGGCCGCCAGATCCTGGAGGGGCCCCGGGAGCCGGACACGGCCCTGAAGCTGCACCAGATCAGCCTCCAGAGCGAGAAGGCCGCCGCCCAGGTGTCCGGACTGGTCGAGGCCAGCCGGTCGGCGCTCCAGGCCGGAGCCGCCCGGGTGGAGGCGATGGTGGCCGCCATGGCCACGGTCGACGGGGCTCTGGGGGAGATCGAGCTCGCCGCCGGGGAGATCCACCAGGCCGCCGAGAACCAGGCCAAGGTGAGCACGGAGGTGAGCCGGCGCATGGAGGCCAGCCTGGCCGCGGCCCAGGCCGTGCAGCTGGCCGCCGCGCAGCTCGCCAACACGGCTCCGGAGCTGGTGCACACCTCCCGGGAGCTGGTGGGCGTGGCCGAGGGCCTCAAGGCCTCCGCCACGGCGTTCCAGGCGGAGTGAGCCCCTGAAACGGCGCGGCCTCCCGGGCGGGAGGCCGCACGCGGGGTGGGCTGCGGCTACAGGACGGCCAGGGCCGCCGCGTAGTCGGGCTCCTGGGCGATCTCGGGCACCAGCTGGGTGTGGATGACCTTGCCCTGCTCGTCCAGCACCACGACGGCGCGGGCGTGGAGGCCGGCCAGGGGGCCGTCCACCAGGGTGGTGCCGTAGGCCTTCCCGAAATCGGCATTCCGGAAGGTGGAGGCCGGCACCACCTTGTCCAGGCCCTCGGCGGCGCAGAAGCGCTTCTGGGCGAAGGGCAGATCGGCGCTGATGCAGAGGATCGTGGTGTTGGGCTTCTCGTTGGCCCGCACGTTGAAGGCCCGGACGCTGGCGGCGCAGGTGGGCGTGTCCAGGCTGGGGAAGATGTTCAGCACCACGCGCTGGCCAGACAGGTCCCTGGCGGACACTTCGGAGAGGTCGGTCTTCACCAGGGTGAAGGCGGGGGCGGCGGTGCCGGCCTTCGGCAGCTCGCCGGAGGTGTGGAGGGGATTGCCTTTGAGGGTGACCTGGGCCATGGGGACGC
>JAJYBX010000115.1 GCA_021778785.1 Acidobacteriota bacterium | reverse complement strand
CTGGCCATCGAGGCGGTGGACGTGGCGCAGCACTGGGATGCCGTGGAACGGCGGGCCTGGCTCCGGGTGGCCGTGAGCTGCGAGGGGCGGACGGGCATCGAGATGGAGGCCCTGGCGGGCGTCACCGTGGGCCTGCTCGTGCTCTACGACATGCTCAAGGCCGTCAGCCACGGCATGACCCTGGGACCGGCACGGCTCCTGCGGAAGGAGGGGGGGCGACGGGGCACCGTCACCCTGCCCTGGGCCGGGTGTCCCTGGGAACCCTGATCCCCGGGGAACCCTAGTTGGAAAACATTTGCATTTCCAAGCTGCCATCCGCCCGATAGGATGGGGGCGGACCCGTTCCTTCCATTCGACCCCGGGGTGACCACCCCTCCAAGGAGGCCTAGCGAAGCAGGCTTTTCCGTTCCAGCCGGGAGTTTACCCATGCGTCTTGCCGTTCTGACCCTTGTTCTCGCGTCCCTGTCCCTCAACCTCCACGCCGCGCCCAAGGGCCGCCGATCCAAGCGGGCCTCCCATCACGCCGCGAATGGCTCCGTGCATGTGATCCGGAAGGGCGAGACCGCCGCCAAGGTGGCGCGGGACAACGGCCTGAGCCTCCCGGAGCTGAAGCGCCTGAACCCGGGCCTGAACCTCGCGCGGCTGTCGGTGGGCACCCGCCTGAAGGTGGGATCCGCCCCCGCGGCCCGGCTGGAGGCCCCTGCGGAAACCGCCGACCTGGCCCAGGCCCCGGCTCCCGCCGTGCCGGTCACCCCCCTGGCCGCCCTGCCCGCGGGCCCCGACATCGCCCCCGCCCCCATGCCCCACCTGGAGGGCCTCCTCCCGTACCAGATGCGGATCCCCCTCCCCTCCGCCGCCACCGCTGCGGCCCAGCTGGACCGGCACCAGGCCCCCGCCTCGACCGAGGACCTGCTGGCCCGGATGCGGCCCGTGGTCCCCCCGGTGAGCGAAGCGGAACTGAACGCCCTCCTGCCCACCTTCACCCCGGCGGACCCGGACCACCTGGACCTCCTGTGGCCCGTGGAGACCCGCACCATCAGCTCCGCCTGGGGCCCGCGGATGCGGACGAAGATGGTCCGCGTCAAGAACCACCGGAAGAAGCGGATCCGCTACCGGGGCCGGCACAAGGGCGTGGATCTGACCGCCCCCATGGGCACCGCCATCTACGCCGCCATGGACGGCAAGGTGATCATGGCCGCCCGGCACCGCCAGTACGGGAACTACGTCATCATCGACCACGGCAACGGGGTCATGACGCTCTACGCCCACGCCAAGCTGAACCTGGTGCATGAGGGCGACATCGTCCGGCGGGGCCAGAAGATCGCCGAGGTGGGCCGCACCGGGAACGCCACGGGACCCCACCTGCACTTCGAGCTCCGGGTGGACGGCGTGCAGCAGAATCCCCTTCCGGCCCTGGATGACGAAGAGGAGATCCCGGCCGAGATGGCCGCGCAGAACGCCGCGCTGGAAGACGCCCGCCGCTGATTCCGATCGCGCTTCGAGCCTGAACCTCCGGGCCGCCCGCGGCATTGAGAGGAAGGCCTGCCTCCCCGCTCCCGCGAGGGGTGGAGAGGCTTTGGCGTGCTAGACTTGACCTTTTCGCCGCATCGAGGTGGCCATGCTGCTGTACCGACCTCTCCTCCGGGCCCTGGGGGTCACGGCCCTCCTGGGCTTGGGCCTGGGCCTCGCCTGCAAGGGCAGCAGCGGCGGAACCACGGCGGACACGACCTTCAACCTCGCCGGGACCATCAAGTACACCCGCGTCCCTCTCGCCAAGGACGCCAATGGCGTGCCCACGGGCCTGGTGGACAGCACGGTCGCGAGCAACCTCCAGACCCTGCCCGCCCGGGGCGTCCTCGTCCGCGCCTACCAGCGCAACGACCAGACCCTGGCCGACGGCAGCACCGCCACGGTCTGGGTCATCGTCAAGGCCACCTACAGCGATTCCAACGGCGTGTACGCCATGGTCCTCCCCAACAGCAAGCCCCTGATGATCGAGGTCATGAGTTCCTTCGATGGCGGGAACGGCCATCAGGTCAACGTCGTGGGGGACCCCGCGGGCATCAACAGCACCGTGCCCGCCGCGGACCGCTACCGCTACGCGATCCGCAAGGCCGTGGACGGCACCGCCCCCGCCGGCAACCCCGTGCCCGCCTCCCTCCCCACCGGGGATACGCTCCTGAACTTCACCGTCGGGCTGACGGACAAGTGGTGGCTGGTGAATCCCAGCTACGACCCCAACAGCCAGGTGGCGTCCCTCGCCGCCAGCCCCGTGGACGAGACCACCCTGCCGGGCCGGACCACGGGCACCGGCAGCCGGATCCTGGCCATCGGGGACACCGTGGCCTCCTTCCTCGCCGTCTATGGCAACGCGACCCCGGGCCTGAGCGTCGATCTCCACTACGCCCCCGGGATCTCCGAGACCCGCGGTTCCTTCATCGAATACGACCCCACCGTCTATCCGCTGTCCGCCATCCTGAACCCCAACACCTACACCTTCACCCAGCGCTATTTCGGATCCCTCCAGGGCGGCGCCAACGATGACGCCTGGGACGAGGGCGTGATCCTGCCCATGCTGGCCCGGAACGTCCTCTACAACATCGTCGAGAGCCGGACCTTCGGCATGCCGGGCATGCCCCTCTTCCCGCAGGCCGCGGCCCTCCCCGACCTGAGCCCCGACCGGGCCCTGATCGAGGGCCTGGCGGGCGCCATGGCCGCCAACGTGCTCAAGTCCCCCTACCTCGCGGACACCCAGGACACCACCCTCGCCGCGCCCGTCACCGACATCCGGGATCTCTCGGCCCTCACCGCGGCCCAGCTCACCCCGGATTCCGCCCCGGCGATCCGGGCCATGGCCTGGGAGCTGATCCTCAAGGCGAACGGCATCGCCTCCCCCGGCACGGCCACCACCTGGGCCACCCTCAATCCCCTGGCCATGGCGCGGTTCTTCTCGGCCGGCCCGGCGTATCCCACCACGACTTCGACGTACGAGACGGAACCCCTGAACATCTTCAAGCAGCTCGGCCGCCTCCAGGAGATCAAGGCGGCGACGGAGCCGGTGGACCTGGCGGCCGTCTTCACGGATGCCGCCCTCACCCCCCTGCTGGCGCCCTTCGGGATCACCTGGCCCCGCCCCACCACCGGCGCCTACGCGGCCTTCGCCACCTCCTGGGGGGCCGATCCGAACTCCGCCACCACCGCCATCCCGCCCGTGACCCTCAGCATGGCGAAGGCGGTCCAGGTGCGGGGCGTCTATCCGAACGACTCCGAAGGCGAGGTCGCCTACGCGGGCTTCACCATGAGCGCCGACCGGGCCTACACCCTGAGCGTCACCGCCAGCCCCGCCCTGGCCGGCACGGCCGAGCTCGAGCTGATGCTCCCCTCCTTCCAGTCCGCCCCGCTGACCTTCACGGGGAGCGGCGGAAGCCAGCGCGTGGTCCTCTCCGGCAACAGCACCACCCCCATGTTCCAGCCGGTGCGGGTGCGCATGGTCAGTCCGACCGCGGTGCAGCCGGACACCACGGTGACGATCAGCCTCGTTCCCGTCCCCTGATCCAGGACGCCGCCATGCCCGTCTCCGCCGCCCTCCAGGCCCTCCGGCCCCGCCTTCCGTTCGTGCCGGACCTGGCCATCGTGCTGGGCTCGGGCCTGGGCGCCCTGGCCGACAGCCCCGAGGCGAAGGCCGGGGTGTCCGTCCCCTTCACCGACCTGCCGGGCTTCCCGGCGCCCACCGTGGCGGGCCATGGCGGCCGCCTGGTGTTCTGCGAGTTCGAGGGCCGGAAGGTGGTCCTCCAGGCCGGCCGCTTCCACTTCTACGAGGGGCACCCCATGGCCCTCGTCACGGCGCCCATGCGGATCTACGGACGCCTGGGCGTGAAGGCCGTCCTCCTCACCAACGCCGCCGGAGCCCTGAACACCGCCTTCGGCGTGGGCGAGCTGATGGCCCTCACGGACCACCTCAACTTCTTCGGCACCAACCCCCTCATCGGTCCCAACGTGGCTCCGGGGCCGCGGTTCCCCGACATGACCGCGATCTACGATCCGGCCTTCCGGGCCCGCCTCCAGGCCTGCGCCCGGGACCTGGGCCAGACCCTTCGCGAGGGCGTCTACCTGGGCCTGACCGGCCCCAGCTACGAGACCCCCGCCGAGATCCGCGCCTTCCGGACGCTGGGCGCCGACGCCGTGGGCATGAGCACCGTGCCCGAGGCCATCGTGGCCCGTCACGAGGGCCTGCGGGTGGCCGGCATCTCCTGTCTCTGCAACATGGCCGCCGGGCTCCTGCCCCAGCCCCTCACCCACCAGGAGGTCCTGGAGGCCGGCGCTGCCGCGGCGGACCGCTTCGAGGCCCTGGTGCGGGCCTTCGTCCGGGGGCTGGAGCTGTAGTGCGGGCGCCGGGCCGGAACCCGGCGCCCCGCCACCGTCCTACTTCGAGACCGCCTGGTGCTCCTCGATCAGGCGGTTCACCACGTCGGGTTCCGCCAGGGTGGAAATGTCGCCCATGCCCTCGTACTCCGCCGAGGCGATCTTCCGGAGGATCCGGCGCATGATCTTGCCGCTGCGGGTCTTGGGCAGGCCCGAGGCGATGTGGATGACATCGGGGGCGGCGAAGGCGCCGATGGACTGCCGCACCTGCTCCTTGAGGGCGCCGATGAGCTGCTCCTTGCCATTGCCGGCGCCGTAGCCCTGGTTGAGGATCACGTAGCAGTAGATGCCCTGGCCCTTGATGGGGTGCGGGTAGCCGACCACCGCGGCCTCGGCCACGGATTCGTGGGCCACCAGCGCGCTCTCCACCTCCGCCGTGCCCAGGCGGTGCCCGGAGACGTTGATGACATCGTCGATGCGGCCGGTGATCCAGTAGTAGCCGTCCTCGTCCCGGCGCGCCCCGTCCCCCGTGAAGTAGTAGCCCGGGTACTGGGTGAAGTAGGTCTCCCGGAACCGCTTGTGGTCCCCGTGGACCGTCCGGGCCGTGCCGGGCCACGGCGTGGCGAGGCAGAGGGCGCCGGACACGTCGTTGCCCTCCAGGATCGCGCCCGTCGCAGGATCCACGATCACCGGCTTCACGCCGAAGAAGGGCAGCGTGGCGGAACCGGGCTTGGTGGGCGTCACGCCGGGCAGCGGGGTGATGAGGATGCCGCCCGTCTCCGTCTGCCACCAGGTGTCCACCACCGTGCAGCGCCCCTCGCCGACGACATCGTGGTACCAGCGCCAGACCTCGGGATTGATGGGCTCGCCCACCGTGCCCAGGATGCGCAGTGACTTGCGGCTGTACTTCTTGATCCACTCGTCGCCGGCCTGGGCCAGGGCCCGCAGCGCCGTGGGGGCCGTGTAGAGGATGTTCACGCCGAGGTCGTCCACGATCTGCCAGTAGCGGCCCGCGTCCGGGTAGAGCGGCGTGGACTCGAAGATCACGCTGGTGGCCCCGTTGGCGAGGGGTCCGTACACGATGTAGCTGTGCCCGGTCACCCAGCCGATGTCGGCCGCGCAGAAGTAGATGTCCCCCGGGTGGTAGTCGAACACCATCTTGTGGGTGAAGGCGGCGTAGGTGAGGTAGCCGCCGGTGGTGTGCAACAGGCCCTTCGGCTTCCCGGTGCTTCCGGAGGTGTAGAGGATGAACAGGGGGTCCTCCGCGCCCATCCACTCGTTCGTGCAGGTGGAACGCTGCCGGGCGGTCTCCTCGTCCAGCCAGAGGTCGCGGCCCGCCTCCATGGGCACGTCGCCATCCGTGCGCCGGGCGACCAGGACGGTCTCAACCATGGACATGCCTTCGATGGCCCGGTCCACGGTCTTCTTGAGGGGGACCCGCTTCCCGCCGCGGAGGCCTTCGTTGGCGGTGACGACCACCTTGCAGCGGGCATCCACGATGCGGTCCCGCAGCGCCTCCGCGGAGAAGCCGCCGAACACCACGGAGTGGACGGCGCCGATGCGGGCGCAGGCCAGCATGGTGTAGACCAGCTCCGGCATCATCGTCATGTAGAGGCAGACCCGGTCGCCCTTCTTGACGCCATGGTGGAGGAGCACGTTGGCGACGCGGCAGACGTGGTGCTTCAGCTCCCGGTAGGTGATGTGGGTGTAGACGCCCGGCTCGTCCTGGGCCCAGATGATGGCGGTCTTGTCCCCGTGGGTGGGCAGGTGGCGGTCGATGCAGTTGAAGGAGGCGTTGATCCGGCCCCCCAGGAACCAGGAGAAGTCCACCTCCTTGTAGTCCGCATCGAACACGGACTGCCAGGGATGGAACCAGGTGAGGGCCTTGGCCTGCTCGCCCCAGAACCATTCCGGGTTGTCCAGGGAGAGGCGGTACAGGCGCTGGTACTCCTCCATGCTGCGGATGTGGGCCCGTTCGGCGAACTCCGGTTTGACGGGATAGAGGTCCTGGGTCATGGTTCGGCTCCTTGTCGGAAGAAGGTCGGCCCCGGGGGCGCCTCAGGGAAGGGCGGGAAGGGGATTTCCCGGAAATCCGGGATCTGGATGTGCCATGGAGGAGGTCAGGCAGGAAGGATAGCCGCATCGGTCCGTCTTCGCACCAGGGGGCCGTGGCGGCCCTACCCGTGCGGACTCTGTCTCAAAATCATGCGGATTCAGACATATGGGCATTCCGGAAAATCCCAGG
>JAJYBX010000114.1 GCA_021778785.1 Acidobacteriota bacterium | reverse complement strand
GGTGCCCCACCCGCAGCGCACTGCGTGGTTCAGGAGTTTTTCCAGGTCGCCGTTCTGCGCGCGTGCCGTGTGGGGCGACACGCCGCGGGCACGCTGCTCCAGATGGAAGGCCGCGATGCCGTCGCCAAGGGGTCCTCCGCCGTTCCCTGCTACCATTCCGTCACATCCCCCGCAGCTCCGGAGTCATTGTGGCCCAGCCCGTCGAGACCATCGCGCAGCTTTTCTATCAGGCGGTCGAACGGAACCGGCCCGATGCCCTGGCCTCGAAGCAGAACGGCGCCTACGTGCCCATCTCCCACCTGGAGCTGCAGGCCCAGGTCGAGCGCCTTGCCCTGGCCCTGGACCGCCGGGGTCTGCGGAAGGGCGACCGGGTGGCCTTCATGTCCGAGAACCGCCCGGAGTGGGCCATCGCGGACTTCGCCTGCGCCCTCCTGGGCCTCCCCGATGTCACCATCTACGCCACCCTCAATGCGGGCCAGGCCGCCTTCATCCTCCGGGACAGCGAATCCCGCTGGGTCCTCTGCTCCAACCGCGAGCAGCTGGACAAGGTCCTGACCCACTGGGATTCCCTGCCCGTGCTCGAGGCTGCAGTGCTCATGGATGGCGACATTCCGGAGGGAACGGGACGCACCCTGCTCCGCTGGTCGGACCTGCAGGCGGAAGGCGGGGCCCAGGAGGAGCGGCGCCCTCTGGTGCGCCAGTGGGGCATGGAACGGAAGCCGGACGACATCCTCACGCTCATCTACACCTCGGGGACCACCGCCGACCCCAAGGGCGCCATGCTCACCCACGGCAACCTGGTGACCAACGTGCTCGGGGCCGCTGCGACGGTCCAGCTCAGCGACAGCGAAGTGGCCCTCAGCTTCCTGCCCCTCACCCACATCTTCGAGCGCATGGCCGGCCATTTCCTGATGTTCCATCTCGGGGCGGGCATCTACTACGCCGAGAACGTGAACACCGTGGCCGAGAACCTCCTGGAGGTCCGGCCCACGGTCATGGCCTCGGTCCCCCGCATCTACGAGAAGATCTTCGCCCGGATCTACGACACCGTCTCCGCCGGCGGCCTCCTCAAGCGCCTCATCTTCCATTGGGCCATGCTGGCCGGGCGCCAGGCCGTGCCGTACCTGTTGAAGGGGCAGCCCGTGCCCTCGTGGAAGGGCCTCTGGTACGCCACCGCCCGCCACATCGTCTTCGAGAAGATCCGCCAGCGGACCGGCGGGCGCTTGAAGCTCGCCATCAGCGGCGGCGCCCCCCTGGGTCCGAAGATCATGGAGTTCTTCTGGATCATCGGACTGCCCATCCTCGAAGGCTACGGCCTCACCGAGACCAGCCCGGTGATCACCGTGAACCGGCTCGGCGAGGTGGTGCCCGGCTGCGTGGGCCGGCCCCTCTACGAGACCTGGAACGACCGCCCCTTCATCAAGATCGCCGAGGACGGCGAGATCCTCTGCCAGGGCCCCAACGTCATGACCGGCTACTGGAAGAACGAGGCGGCCACCCGGGAGGCCATCGATGCGGACGGCTACTTCCATACCGGCGACATCGGCCACCTCGACGACCAGGGCCGCCTCTACATCACCGACCGCAAGAAGGAGCTCATCGTCACCAGCGGCGGCAAGAAGGTGGCGCCCCAGCCCATCGAGAACCACCTGAAGAGCGACAAGTACATCAGCCAGGCGGTGCTCATCGGGGACAAGCGGAACTACATCACCGCCCTCGTGGTGCCGAACTTCGATTCCCTGATCCGGTGGGCGGGCTACAAGAAGCTCCACTTCCGGACCCATGCCGACCTGGTGCAGGATCCGCTCGTGATGGCCAAGCTGATGAGCCGCATCGAGCGCGTGAATGCCGATCTCTCGAACTACGAGCGCATCAAACGGATCGCCATCCTCGACCACGAGATGACCCTCGAAGGCGGCCAGCTCACGCCCTCCCTGAAGGTGAAGCGGCGGGTGGTGAACGAGATGTACGGCGGCCTCATCGAGAGCCTCTACACCGAGCACAAGGGCGACAGCGAAGCCCACTGAGGAGACCATGTCCCAGAACGCGCGCCACCACAACATCCCCATCCTGACGACCTTCGACCCGCCCCCGGGCACGGAGATCGAGGCCATCCTGGGCCCCTGCTGGGGCGTGACCGTCCGCAGCCGCAGCGTGGTGGGCACCACCTGCGCGGGCTGCCAGCAGATCTTCGGCGGCGAGATCACCATGCTGACGGAACTGGCCAGCGACTCCCGCAACGAGGCCATGGACCGCCTGGAGCAGCACGCCCTCGCCATGGGGGCCAACGGCGTCCTGGCCATGCGCTTCGACAGCGGTGAGCTCATGCAGAACACCAACGAGATCATCGCCTACGGCACTGCGGTGCGCCTCCGGGCCATCCGGACGGCCTGAGCGGCATGCACCCGATCGCCCCGGTCCGCCCGCGGATCGACAGGGGGCTCGCGCGGCGCCTGGACCGGCTGGCCCTCCGGGCCCACGCCTTCCACCGTTGGGCCCACCACCCGCTCTGCCTGGAATACGAAAGCGAAGTGGTCCGGCTGGGGCGGCGGTTCCGGCTCTGCCGGGGCTGCGCCGCCGCGGCCCTCGGCTGCCTGTCCGGCCTGGCCGGGGGGCTTGCCCTGCCCGTCCTGCCGGTCTCGGGGGTCCTGGCCCTGGCAGGGCTGGGCGTGCTTTCCGCCCTGCTGGCCCTGGGCCGGCCGCGGCGCCCCAAGATCCTCACCAGGGGGCTTCCGGCGGCCCTGCCGGCCTTCCTCCTGATCCAGGCCCTCCGCGGCGGGGGACCGATCCGATGGAGCGTGGCCGCGGGGATGGGGACGGCCCTCCTCGGCCTGGTCGTCGCCTACCGCCGCCGGGGCCCGGATCGCACCCCCTGCGCCACCTGCCCCGAATTCATGGCGGGTGGCACCTGCCGGGGGTTCCGGGAGATCCACACCCGGGAACGGGCCTTCGCCCGCCTGGCCGCCCGCTGGTTCCGCCCCGCGGATCCAGTACGATGAAGGGATGACGAAGGCCCTGAACCAGACCCGAGAGCTGCTCGACATGATCAAGTTCGAGCACACTGTCTTCGCCCTGCCCTTCGCGCTCCTGGGCGCGCTGGCCGGGGCGCAGGGCGTCCCCCCGCTGCGCACGTCGCTGTGGATCCTCGCGGCCATGGTGGGCGCCCGCACGGCGGCCATGACCTTCAACCGCCTGGTGGATGCCGATGTCGACGCGGAGAATCCCCGCACCGCGACCCGCGCCCTGCCCGCCGGCCGGGTCTCCAGGGCCGGCGCCTTGTTGATGATGGGCGCAGGCGTCGTGTTGTTCGGCTTGGCTGCGGGGGCCCTGGGCCCCCTGACCTGGGCCCTGTCCCCCCTGGCCCTCGTGATCATCCTGGGCTACTCGCTCTGCAAGCGCTTCACGACCTGGGCCCATGTGGTGCTCGGGCTGTCCCTGTCCGGCGCGCCGCTGGGAGCCTGGATCGCCGTGGCCGGCCGTATCGAGGCGCCCGCCCTGTGGCTGTCTGCCGGCGTGCTGGCCTGGACCGCCGGCTTCGACATCCTCTACGCCCTCCAGGACGAGGCCTTCGATCGGGAGCGGGGTTTGCACTCGATCCCCGCCCGCCTTGGCACGCATCGCGCCCTGCTCCTCTCCCGCGCGCTCCATCTGCTCGCCCTGGCCTGCTGGGCCCAATTCAACCTGCTCCTGGGTTCGCACGTGGTGGGCTGGATGGGATGGGCGGTGGTCGCGGCCATGCTCGCCCGCGAGCAGTGGCTGGTGCGTGGCGGCGACCTGTCGCGGATCGACCACGCCTTCTTCACCCTCAACAGCCTCGTCGGCCTTGTTTTTTTTACAGGCCACGCCCTTGAGTGGTGGTTGTCGCATACGCTTCTGTCCACCATCTAGATCCTTGGTTGTAAGAAGGCGACTCGCGCGCCCGGCTCTGCCCAGGTATGCTGGGGGGCCATGTCCACCCAACCGGAACGACGCCGCGCCGTGCGCTCCAGCCGCCCCGATTCAGGCCGGTGGCTCACGGTCATGGTGGTCCTCAGCCACCGCACCTTCCGGTGGTCCCTGACCCGACGCCTCCTGCTCTGGATGCTGAGCATCGTGGCGGGGTTCTCGGCCCTGGCCATGATCGGCTCCGGCTACGGGTTCTGGGCCACCAAGAAGATCATGAGCTTCAGCCGCCTCCAGCAGGAGACCCGCCGGCAGCAGGACCAGCTGCGCTCGACCCTGGACCAGGCCCACGACCTGGAAGCGGAGATGGAGACCCTCCGCCAGCAGCACACCGAACTCCTGAAGCTGCTGGATCCCAAGGGCCCCGCCCCCTCCATCCCGCCGCCGGGCAGCCAGGCCAATCCTGGCCTTCCGGCCGCGTCCAAGCCTACGGCCAAGCTGCCGCCGGGCGCCCAGCAGCGCATCTCCAGGCTGCAGGACGAGCTGGACCAGACCAGCCGCCAGATCGAGCGGGTGAAGACGCGGATGGAACCCGTGCTCTGGGCCTGGTCGCACACCCCCTCGATCCCGCCGACCGCCGGCTACCTGAGCTCCGGATTCGGCGTGCGCATCTCCCCCTTCTCGAAGGGCAACGAAGTGGGCGACGGCCTTCTGGGCTACCACACGGGCCTGGACATCAGCAATTCGCTCGACACGCCCATCCAGGCCACGGCCGACGGCACCGTGGAGCAGGCCGGGTGGATGGACCGCTACGGCAACGGCGTCGTCCTCCGCCACACGCCGGAGCTCGAAACGCTCTACGCCCACATGGACCGCGTGGCGGTGAAGGTGGGGCAGCAGGTCAGCCGGGGGGACATCCTCGGCTACATGGGCCGCACCGGCAATGCCACCGGCGTGCATCTTCACTATGAGGTCCGCATCGCGGGGCACCCCGTGAACCCCACGCCCTACCTCAAGCTCCAGCGGCAGTGGCTCCACGCCATCGGCCGGCAGTCCTAAGGTCCCAGGAGATCTCCCATGGCTGTATTCCGCAACAACACCAAGCGTCCCGACGCCGCTCCCGCGATCCACTCCCTGCTGGGCAAGGACGTGACCCTCAGCGGCGAGATCCACACCGGGGACCGGAGCCTGCGCATCGAGGGCACCGTGGACGGGACCATCCACTCCACAGGCGAGGTCTCCATCGCTCCCGGGGGACTGGTGAAGGGCACCGTCTTTGCCAAGCACCTCATCGTGACCGGGCGGGCGGAGGGCATCATGAAGATCGCGGAATGCCTCGAAATCCACGGCACCGGCTACGTCGAGGGCGACGTGGAGGTGGGCTCCCTGGTGGTGGATGAGGGTGGCACCCTGCAGGGTGTCTGCGTCCGCAAGGACCAGCAGGCCAAGGGCACCGAAGCGGGCGCCAATGGCATCGCCAAGGGCGGCCCCCTGCCCCTTTCCAAGGTCGATCCCAAGGACCTGAAGAAGGTCCCCGAACCGCCCCGGCACTGACCTCCGCCGGGGCAGCCGGAGACGCCCGGCCTCAGACCCTCCTGAGGATCACGCAGGCGTTGGTCCCGCCGAAGCCGAACCCGTTGTTCATGGCGTACTCGGCATCGAAGGCGCCCGCCACGTTGGGCGTGACGTCCACATCACACTCGGGATCCTGATTGTCCACGTTGATGGTCGGGGGGATCTTCCCGGTCTTCACGGCCAGGGCGGTCACGATGGTCTCCAGACCACCGGCGGCTCCCAGCAGATGCCCGTGCATCGACTTGGTGCTGCTCACCTTGATGCGCTTGGCGTGGTCCCCGAAGACCCGGTGGATGGCCATGCACTCCAGCTTGTCGCCCACGGGCGTGCTGGTGCCGTGCATGTTGATGTAGCCCACCTGCTCCGGCGCGATCCCGGCGTCCTTCATGGCCGCCCGCATGACGCGCTGCCCGCCCTCACCCTCCGGGGCCGGGCTGGTGATGTGATTGGCGTCGCCGCTCATGCCGTAGCCGGCCACTTCGGCGTAGATCTTCGCCCCCCGGGACTTCGCCAGTTCGTACTCCTCGAGGATGACGATGCCGGCGCCTTCGCTCATCACGAAGCCGTCGCGGTCCACGTCGAAGGGACGCGAAGCCCGCTGGGGCTCGTCGTTCCGGGTGCTCAGGGCCCGCATGGCGGCGAAGCCGCCCACGCCGAGCTGGTTGATGACCGAATCGCTCCCGCCGGCCATCATGCGGTCCGCATAGCCGAAGGCGATGAGGCGGGCCGCGTCGCCGATGGCATGGGCCCCCGTGGCGCAGGCCGTGGCCACGGCGCTGTTGGGTCCCTGCAGGCCGTACTTGATGCTGGCCTGGCCGCTGGCCAGGTTCACGATGAGGCTCGGGATGAAGAAGGGGCTGGTGCGCCGGGGGCCGCGGTAGCCGCTGGCCTCGTCCCAGATGGTGCTGAGGCCGCCGATGCCGCTGCCGATGTAGGTGCCGAACATCTCCCGTTCGGCCTTGGTGAGTTCCACCCGGTCGAAGCCCGCATCCATCCACGCCTCGTGGGCGGCGCCCAGGGCGTAGTGGATGAAGATGTCCATCTTCTTCTGTTCCTTCTTGTCGATGCACAGATCGGGATTGAACCCCTTCACCTGCCCGGCGATCCTGCAGGCGAACTCCGAGGCGTCGAAGCGGTCGATGGGTCCCACGCCGCTCCGGCCCGCCAGCA
>JAJYBX010000113.1 GCA_021778785.1 Acidobacteriota bacterium | reverse complement strand
CGCCCTCACCGGCCGCATCGGGCTGGATGTCTCCCGCAGCAACCCGAAGCTCGTGATGGCCGTGATCCAGAGCGACCAGGGCGGCACGGCGGGCATTGATGATGTCCTGAGCAAGGCCGGCGGCGTGTTCCGCTCCGAGGATGGCGGGGAGAGCTGGACCCGCATGAACGCCCTTAACCCCCGCCCCTTCTACTTCAGCCAGATCCGCATCGATCCCGCGAATCCCCGGCGCGTCTATGTGGCCGGCTACATGCTGCACGTCTCCGATGACGGCGGCCGCAGCTTCCGGGAGGACCTCTTCAAGCACGTGCATCCCGACTGCCACGCCCTGGCCTTCCCCAAGGCCGATCCGCCGAAGGCCGAGGCGCCCAAGCCCGGCGAGCCCGCCCACCCGCCGGTCACCACGCGGCTGCTCCTCGGCACGGATGGCGGGGTGTACCAGAGCTACGAGGGTGGCCAGAACTGGCTCCACCTGGACCACCTCCCGGCCGGCGAGTTCTACCGCATCACCCTCGACAACAGCACGCCCTACCGCATCGCCGGGGGCCTCCAGGACAACGAGAACTGGGTGGGCCCCAGCCGGAC
The DNA here is from genome assembly GCA_021778785.1 of Acidobacteriota bacterium. Classification (GTDB taxonomy): domain Bacteria; phylum Acidobacteriota; class Holophagae; order Holophagales; family Holophagaceae; genus Geothrix. The sequence continues at coordinate 6,069 of JAJYBX010000113.1, read as the reverse complement.
CCTCTCCAAGGAGGGCATCCGCAACACCGATTGGACCCCCATCGGCGGCGGCGACGGCTTCTCCTGCGTGTTCGACCCCCAGGACCCCAACCTGCTCTACGCCGAGAGCCAGGGCGGCACCCTCCACCGGTTCAACATGCGCACCGGCGAGTTCAAGCCCCTCCAGCCCAGCCCCGCCGAAGGCCAGCCCGCCTTCCGCTTCAACTGGAACGCGCCCCTCTTCGGCAGCCGGCACGACAAGGGCGTGCTCTACCTGGGCGGCAACCGGGTCTTCCGCCTGACCGACCACGGGGAGAAGTGGGCCCTCATCAGCCCCGACCTCTCCACCCAGGATCCCCAGAAGACCACGGCCACGGGCAGCGGCGCCGAGACCTACGGCGTGGTGTTCACCCTGGCGGAGTCCCCGGTGAAGGCCGGCCTCCTCTGGGCCGGCACCGACGACGGCAAGCTCTGGATCACCGAGGACGACGGCGCCCACTGGACGGACCTCACCGCCCACGTGCCCGCCCCCGCCCGGGGCCAGTGGATCAGCCGCATCGAACCCGGTTCCCGCGATCCGAAGGTGGCCTACCTCGCGGTGGACGCCCACCGAGCGGGCCTCTATGCGCCCCTGGTCTACCGCACGGCGGACGGCGGCCTCACCTGGCAGAGCCTCGCGGCCAACCTGCCCGCGGAGGTTCCCGTGAAGGTGGTGCGGGAGGCTCCCGTGAATCCGGATCTGCTCTTCGCCGGCACCGAGACCGGCCTCTACGCCAGCCTGGATCGCGGGGCCTCCTGGTCGAAGTTCGGCGGCCTGCCCCCCGTGGCCGTGGACGACATCCAGATCCAGCCCCGCGAGCACGACCTGGTCCTCGCCACCCACGGCCGCAGCCTCTACGTGCTGGATGACATCGCCCCCCTGGAGGCCCTCACCTCGGAGGCCGCCGCCAAGCCCCTGGATCTCTTCCCCGTGCGCCCCGCGGAGGGCTCGTACCTGCTGAACGGCTGGGTGGAGTCCGCCGGCGCGGGCCACTACCGCGGCGCGAATCCGCCGGAAGGCGCCCTCCTCACCTACTGGCTCCGCGACCTGGGCGACGAGACGCCCACCCTCTCCATCGCCAACGCCGAGGGGCAGCCGGTGGCCACCTTCACCCTGCCCCGCACGCCCGGCCTGGGCCGCGTGGCCTGGAACCTCCGGCCCACTGCCAACCTCCTCACGCCCTACGGCGGCCTGGGGGCCCACAGGTTCCTCCCCTCGGGAACCTATACCGCCACGCTGACCCTGGGCGCCGCCAAGGCCCAGCAGAAGTTCCAGGTCACCATCGCCCCCGGCATCGAGACCCGCTGATCCCCAGGCCCCCGTTCAAAGACCTCCACGAAGCACACGAATACGAAAGGACAAGATCACGAAGGAATGCTTCTACCAAGGACGATTCGCTTGATCGTTTGCGGCAGTCTTCGTGATCTTTCGTCGCCCGCAGGGCGTCTTCGTGCCCTTCGTGGAGCGCCTTAGAATACTGGGTGTGAATGCCCTCGAAAGGACCCATGTCCAGACCCTGCCCCTGCGCCTCCAAGAAGACCTACGACCGCTGCTGCGGCCCCTTCATCGAGGGGACCCAGGCCCCCGCCACCGCCGAGCAGCTCATGCGCTCCCGCTTCAGCGCTTATGCCCTGGGCAAGGTGGACTACCTCATCGCCACCCGCAGCGCCGACAAGCGCAGCGGCGAGAACCGGGAGGAGCTGGCCCAGTACTGCAAGTCCGTCCAGTGCGTGGGCCTCAAGATCGTCGCGAAGCAGAAGGGGGGGCCGGAGGACACCGAGGGCGTCGTCACCTTCCACGCCAGCCTCCAGGCCAGCGGCCGCCGCTCCCTCCACATCGAGACCAGCACCTTCGCCCGGGAGGAGGGGCGATGGGTGTACGTGGACGGGGTGGTCAAGGGATAGCCCCCCTCCGGGCGACGAATCCTCCCCGCCTCCCGGTGGGTACGGCCGCTTCCGCCGACCCGGAGCCTACCGTTCGGAGGACGATCCTGCAGGTCCGGCGGTTGCGCTTGACAAGATCCCCCCTTTCCAAATGTCATGGCTTCAATCCCAGCAGTTTTCTGGCGACTTGAAACCGACATCTGAGGTCAACCATGGAGGGTGAGCCGATTTTCCCGCGCCGGGCGGATCACGGGGCCCGGATCCTCGTGGTGGACGATGACGCCCTGTCGCGTCGGAGCGTCCGCGCCATGCTGGAACGCGGCTACTACCAGGTGGAAACGGCCGAGGGCGGAGAAGAGGCCCTCGCGCTGCTCTCCACCTACCAGCCGGAACTGGTGCTCCTGGACATCCAGATGCCGGGCATGGACGGCCTGGAGGTCTGCCGCCGCATCCGCGAGCTGCCGAACGGGGATCTCCTGCCGATCATCTTCCTGACCGCCGACGAGCGCCCGGACGTGCATTCCCTGGCCTTCCGGGCCAAGGGGGACGATTTCCTGCGCAAACCGGTCCTGCAGGGAGAGCTCATCGTCCGCATCCGGAGCCTCATGCGTCTCAAGCGGCTCCAGGCCGAGGTCCAGGAGGAACGGGACAGCCTGCTCGACCTCCAGAAGCAGCGGGAACAGCTCTTCCATTTCATCGTGCATGACCTGAAGAATCCCCTTTCCGCCATCCAGATGGGCCTGGAGCTCATGGACGGAGAGGAGGACCGGAGCCCCACCTCCAAAGCCCACCTCCGGAGGCTCCGGGACACGGCCCAGGCCATGGGACGGATGATCCAGGACATCCTGGACATCGGCCGCGCGGAGCAGATCGGACTGGACCTCCGCCGGACCCGGGTCCCCCTGGACACCTGGATCCCCGGCCTCATCAAGGAGGTGGAAGCCCAGGCCCAGAGCCGCGACCACAGGCTGGCCTGGGGCTGCCCCGCCGATCTCGCGGTCGAGGCAGATCCGGCCTTCCTCCGGCGGGTGCTGTTGAACCTCCTCGACAACGCCCTGAAATATTCGCCCTCCGGCAGCCAGACCCGGATCGAGGCCATACCTTGCGGGAACGGCGTGCGCCTGGAGGTGCGGGACCAGGGTGAAGGGATCCCCGAGCCCATGCGGGAGCAGATCTTCGGGAAATTCGTGCGTCTCGAGGAGGGGGGACCCGGTGCCCGCTCCGGTTCGGGCCTCGGGCTCGCCTTCTGCCAGCTCGTGGCCGAAGCCCACGGCGGACGGATCTGGGTCGAGGACAACCTGCCGCGGGGAAGCGCCTTCGTGCTGGAGCTCCCCTACGCCGGTGTCCCATCGCCCTGAAGGCCTGGCCAGCCAGCAGGCGGGAAGCCCGCACCGGTTGGACGGGGGACAACGCTTATCCTGGGTGAACCAGGACCCCTCTCGAATGGACGATGCCGCCATGCCACCACCGATCTGGCTTGCCGGCCCGCACGGACCCATCCCCGCGAGGCTGGTGGGCGACCCGGCCCGGTCGCGGGCTGGCGTCCTCCTCGGCCATGGACTCAGCGGCACGATGCAGAGCCAGTGGCCGGAGGCCCGACAGCTGGCGGCCGCAGGCTTCGCCACCCTCCTGCCGGAGGCCCCGCACCATGGCCTCCGCGCCGATGGCCTGCTGGCGCGGATGGCGTCGGCCTCCGGGCCGGAAGCCCGCGCCATCTTCCTCGACATCCTCGAAACCTGGGCCGACGAGATCCGGGTCCTGGTGGACCACCTCGCCGCCCTGGGGGCCACCCGCTTCGCCGCCGCCGGCGTCTCCATGGGAGGCCACCTGGCCCTGGCGGCCCCGGCGCGTGACCCGAGGATCGAGGCCGTCCTCGCGTTCAGCGCGGATCCAGTCTGGGATGACCGGCCGGGCTCTCCCCACCTCGCCCCCGAGGCCTGGGAAGGGACCGCGCTGCTGGCCATCACCACCGACGGGGACCCGGTCGTCCCGCCGGGCCCCATGAGGGCCTTCGCGTCCATCCTCGCCACCCGCTTCGGACCGGAGCACGCCGTGAGCCTGACCTACCCGGGTGGTCACCTCATGGACCCCCAGGACTGGGAGGATGCCTGGGCCCGCGCAGGGACCTGGCTGGGGCGCCAGTTCCCGCCATCACCGGGACGCCCCTGACCGGGGGCCCGCGTCCCGCCCCCCCCGGGGGGGTAGGATGAGGGGCCCTCCCAACCTGCCCGGAGCCCCCATGCGCCTGCTCGCCCTCGCCCTCCTGTCGCTTGTGCTTCCCGCCAGGGCCGGAGAAGTCCCCCGCCGCCCCGTCCACACCTATTCCATCGTGGCCCGGGACGCGGCCACGGGGGAACTGGGCGTGGCGGTGCAGAGCCACTGGTTCTCGGTGGGCTCGTCGGTGCCCTGGGCGGAGGCCGGCGTGGGGGCCGTCGCCACGCAGAGCTTCACCGATCCGACCTATGGCGCCCTGGGCCTGGCCCTCATGCGGGCCGGGAAATCCGCCCCGGAGGCCCTGAAGGCCCTGCTGGCGGCGGATCCGGATCGCGAGGTGCGGCAGGTGGCCATGGTGGACGCCCAGGGCCGGGCGGCGGCCCACACGGGCGCCAAGTGCATCCAGGCCGCGGGGGACGAGGTGGGCGACGGCTTCACCGTGGAGGCCAACCTCATGGACAGGGCCACGGTCTGGCCAGCCATGGCCAAGGCCTTCCGCGAAGCCAAGGGCGATCTGGCGGACCGGCTGATGGCGGCCCTGCGGGCGGCCCAGGCCCAGGGCGGGGACATCCGCGGCCAGCAGAGCGCGGCCATCCTCATCGTGAAGGGCAAGGCCTCCGGCCAGCCCTGGAACGACCGGCTCTTCGACCTCCGGGTGGAGGACAGCCCCGATCCCCTGAAGGAGCTGGGCCGCCTCGTCCAGCTGCGCCGGGCCTACATCCTCATGGACCAGGGCGACGGCTTCGTGACCGCCGGGAAGTGGGCCGAGGCCAAGGCCGCCTACGAGGCCGCGTCGAAGCTGGCACCCGGCGTCTGGGAGATGCCCTTCTGGCAGGCCGTGGCCCTGGCCTCCAGCGGCAAGCTCGACGAGGCCCTGCCCCTCTTCAAGCAGGTGTTCGCCGCCGAGCCCTTCTGGAAGCGCCTGGTCCCGCGCCTGGCCGAGGTGGGTCAGCTGCCGAAGGATGCCGCGCTGCTCAAGGCCATCGAGGCCCAGTAGGTCCGTACATCCGACAGGCCAGGCTCCGGAGGGCCTGGCCTGTCGGCATCGGGCAGATCCTAGATCTGGACGGCGCCCTGGGGGATGGCGGCGCCGGTGGCGCTGGCGGCCTTGGCGTTCGCCAGGAGCTTGCCGCCGGTGCCGGGGCCCACGCCCATGACGGCGCCCTGCTTCACGCCCTGCTCGGTGGTGGCGGCGGTGGGCACCTTGGCGGCGGCCATGCGCTGGATGAGGAAGGAGGCGGCGCTGCTGCCGTCGCCGGCCACGTGATCACCGGCCAGCAGGACCACGGCGTCGGGCCTGCGGGAGCCCAGGGTGGCGACGGCCTTGCCGACCTCCTGGGGCCCCTTGACGTCCACGACCATCAGCTTCACGCCGGGCAGGGCGTCGGCCAGGGATTCCACGGCGCCATGGCTGGCGGACGCATCGCAGACCACGGCGATCGTGCCGCACTTGGGCCAGGTGTGCTTGATGGCCTTGCCCAGGGCGTCGTAGTCGCCGGCCGTCAGGGGGGCAGCGAGCAGGGCGGCAGCGGACAGAAGGGTGACCAGCTTCATCGAATCGTCTCCTCGGGGCTGTCCTGAAACCACTTCAGGGCAGTCGCTAGGAGCTGTATCGGTTGTCCGGAGCCTGGCCTAAAGCAAATTTAAATATTGTTTTAAAAATACTTGTACCGATCGGCCCCGACTTGTGACTTGCGTCCCGCCCCTGGGAGCCGGGGCGGGACGCAGCCGGGGAGATCGGCTAGTGGACGGTCAGGTGCAGGTTCTTCACCAGGAAGGCGTACTCGTCGGCGATCTCGGCCAGGATCTTGTCCGTGGGCTTGCCGGCGCCGTGGCCGGCCCGGGTCTCGATGCGGATGAGGATGGGCGCCGGACCGGCCTGGTCCGCCTGCATGGTCGCGGCGAACTTGAAGCTGTGGGCGGGCACCACCCGGTCGTCGTGGTCGCTGGTGG
>JAJYBX010000112.1 GCA_021778785.1 Acidobacteriota bacterium | reverse complement strand
GCCAAGGAGGCCCTCGCGGAGGCGGACCTGGTGGCCTGCGAGGACACGCGGCGCACGGGGGGGCTCCTGAAGCACCTGGGGATCGACAAGCCCCTCCTGCGCTTCGATGACCACGCCAGCGCCGAGGCCTTCGACCGGCTGGGGCTGGAACTGGCCGCCGGTCGCACCGTGGCCTACTGCAGCGATGCGGGCATGCCCGGCATCAACGATCCCGGCTTCGAGATCGCCCGCGCCGCCCGGGCGCAGGGCGCCAAGGTCACGGTGCTGCCCGGCGCCTCGGCCGTGCTGCTGGCGGTGGTGGCCTCGGGCCTGCCCAGCCATGCCTTCAGCTTCTGGGGCTACCTGCCGAATCGCGGGGAGCCCCGCCGCGCCATGTTGAAGAAGCTCGGGGCGGAGGAGGAGACGGTGGTGGTCTTCGAGACCCCCCACCGCATCCACGAGGCCCTGGCGGACCTGGAGGCGCTGCTGCCGGACCGGGAGATCGCCCTCGGCCGCGAGCTGACCAAGCTCCATGAGACCTGGTACCGCGGCACGCCCGCCCAGGTGAAGGCGCAGCTGGGCTCCGAGGACCGGGGCGAGATGGTGCTGGTGCTGGCGGGGGCGGCGGCCAAGCGGCTGGTGACGGAGGCGGCGGGTGTCCTCGATGGCGGGGAGCTGCCGTCCTGGGCCCGGGCCTACCTGGCCGCGGCCCGCGAAGGGGGCATGACCCTGCGGGAGGCCGTGAAGCCCCTGGCGCGCCATCTGGGCGTGAACGCCTCGGACCTGTACCGGCTCGCCTCCCAGGGCTGATTTTCCAGACTGTCAAAAAGGGCGATCTTGCGCACGAGACTGGGGCGCGGCCGGGAACCCGCGCCGGCCGGGCCCCTTCAACCCGGCAGCCGTCTGTCTGGAGATAAAGCCACCCATGAGTCGTTAATAGACGGACATCACATTCAAAGCCCTTGTTGTTGTGGAGGAGGGGTCTGGGACGTAGATTGCAGATGCCTCGGTAATCTTTGGTTCCGCCCTGCGGGCGCACGTCTCTGGAGTGCGGCCCCGGTCCCAGCCCAAGGGAGATGCCCGCCATGCCCCAAGCCACCGCCGCCCCCGTCCAGGAAGCGCTCCTGCCGATCCTCCAGCGGTTCGATACGGACTCCCAGAACCTCCTCCAGATCCTGGTGGAGATCCAGCACGCCCTGCACTGCGTGCCGCCGGAGGCCGTGGATCTTGTGGCGGCCCACCTCGGCGCCACCCGCGCCCATGTGCGCGGGGTGGTGGGCTTCTACTCCTTCCTCAGCGACCACTACCTCGGGGACTACGTCATCCACCTGTCCGACAACGTCACGGACCGCATGCTGGGGAACCGCGAACTGGCGGAGTACCTCTGCAGCCGCCTGGGCGTGAAGCTGGGGAAGGTGCGGGCCGACGGGCGCGCAAGCGTGAACTTCACCTCCTGCACCGGCATGTGCGACCAGGGGCCCGCGGCGCTCGTGAACGGGCTGGCCGTCACCCGGCTCAGCCGCGAGCGCATCGACCGCATGGTGGAGCTCATCACGGCCCGGACCCCGGTTTCCGCCTGGCCCGCGGAGTTCTTCGAGGTGGAGGACAACTTCCGGCGCTCGGATGTGCTGTTCCGCCGGCCCTTCGAGCCCGGGGCGGCCATCCAGGCGGCCATGCTCCGGGGCGGCGACGAGACGCTGAAGGACATCCAGCTGGAGGAGGCCGTGGATCCGGCTTCCGGGACGCTCTGGAAGCGGGGCGCCGACGAGACCCTGAAGGAGCTGTACCGCTCGGACCTGCGGGGCCGGGGCGGGGCGGGCTTCAAGGCCGCCATCAAGTGGGAGACCTGCCGCGACACGGCCGGTGGCGAGCGCTACGTGGTGTGCAATGCCGATGAGGGGGAGCCGGGCACCTTCAAGGACCGTGTCCTCCTGCACACCTACGCCGACATGGTCTTCGAGGGCATGACCGTCTGCGGCTACGTGGTGGGCTCCGGCCTGGGCATCCTCTACATCCGGCAGGAGTACTGGTACCTGAAGCCCCATCTGGAGGCGGTGCTGGCCCGGCGGCGCGAGGCGGGCCTGCTGGGCGGGAACATCCTGGGCACGGGCTTCGCGTTCGACATCGACCTCCACTGGGGGGCCGGGGCGTACATCTGCGGCATGGAATCCGCGATGATCGAATCCATCGAAGGCAAGCGCGGGAAGCCGCGGAAACGCTGGCCCCTGCCCGTGGTGGCCGGGGTCCGGAAGTGCCCCACGGTGGTGAACAACGTGGAGACCTTCGCCGCGGCCGGCATGATCGCCCTGAAGGGCGGGGCCTGGTTCGCCGCCCACGGGACCATGCACTCCACGGGCACCAAGCTCTTCTGCGTGTCCGGGGACTGCGAACGCCCCGGCATCTACGAGTATCCCTTCGGCGTCAGCGTCCGGGAGATCCTGCGCGACTGCGGCGGCAGCGAGGCCCAGGCCGTGCAGGTGAGCGGCCCGTCCGGCACCACCATCACCCGCTCGGAGTTCGATCGGGTCCTGGCCTACGAGGACCTGTCCTCGGTGGGGACGATGATGGTGTTCGGGCCGGGGCGGGACATGTTCGAGGTGGTGGAGAACTTCTCGCACTTCTTCCAGCACGAGAGCTGCGGCCTCTGCACCCCCTGCCGCGTGGGCACGAGCCTCCTGGTGAACCTGGTGGACAAGGTCGCCCGCGGGAAGGGCAGCCCCATGGACCTGGACGAGATCCAGAAGCTCAGCCACATCATGAAGACCACCGCCCATTGCGGCCTGGGCCAGACGGCGCCGAACCACCTGCTGGACAGCCTGCTCAAGTTCCGGCCCGTCTGGGACGCCCGGATGATGACCACCGAGTTCGAGCCCGCCTTCGACCTGGACGAGGCCCTGGAGGAGGCGCGCCAGCTCTCCGGGCGCGATGACGCCGGGGCCCACCTGTGAGGGGACGCACCATGGACCACACCAAGACCTTCTTCCTGGACGGCCAGGAGATCCCCTTCAAGGAAGGCCAGACGGTCTTCGACGCGGCCATGACCGCGGGGGTCTACATCCCGCACCTGTGCCACAACCCGGACTACGAGCCCCACAGCAGCTGCCGGCTCTGCACCGTGATCGTCAACGGGCGGCCCTTCGCGGCCTGCACCCAGCCGGCCGTGGCCGGGCAGATGATCCAGAACGACACGCCCGAGCTGCGGGAGATGCGGCGCACCCTCACGCAGATGCTCTTCGTGGAGGGGAACCACTATTGCCCCGCCTGCGAGAAGAGCGGCCACTGCAAGCTGCAGGCCACGGCCTATGACCTGGGCCTCCAGGACAACCACTTCCCCCAGTTCTTCCCGAAGCGGGAGGTGGACGCCACCCATCCCGATTTCGTGCTGGACCGGGACCGGTGCATCCTCTGCGGCCATTGCGTCCGGGTGAGCCGCGACGTGGACCGGAAGTGCGTGTTCGCCATGACCCACCGCGGAATCAAGACGGAGATCGTGGTGGATTCCCCCACGGGGCTGCTGAAGGACAGCCAGCTCACGGTGGAGGATGAGGCTGCGAATGTCTGCCCCGTCGGGGCCCTCATGCTCAAGCGGAAGGGCTTCCAGGTCCCCATCGGGGAGCGTCCCTACGACCAGGCGCCCATCCGGGTGGATTCGGTGAAGAACTTCAAGGTGAGGGAGGAGCGGCGCCATGGCTAGCAAACTCAAGGTCGCCACCTGCTCCCTGGCCGGCTGCTTCGGCTGCCACATGAGCCTCCTGGACATCGACGAGCGCCTCCTCGACCTCCTCGAGGTCATCGAGTTCGACCGCAGCCCCATCAACGACCTCAAGCGCATCGAGGGCATGGTGGACCTGGGCCTCATCGAGGGCGGCCTCTGCAACTCGGAGAATGTCCACGTGCTGAGGCACTTCCGGGAGCACTGCCGGATCCTCGTGTCCGTGGGGGAGTGCGCCGTGACCGGCGGCATCCCCTCCATGCGGAACCACTACAGCCTGAGGGAGTGCCTCGACGAGGCCTACATCCGCGGCGTGGGGGTCGAGAACGCGCAGATCCCGTCCGATGCCGAGCTGCCCCTGCTGCTGGACAAGCTCCGCCCCCTGCACGAGGTGGTGAGGATCGACCACCACCTGCCCGGGTGCCCGCCCTCGGCGGACGCCTTCTGGCACTTCCTCACCGAACTCATCGCGGGCCGGGATCCCAGCCTGCCGCTCCAGCTGCTCCGCTACGACTGACCGAGGACCCCATGAGCCGAACCCTAGAAACCGCCGCCCAGCCCGCGGACCTGAAGCGGGTGGTCATCGAGCCCGTCACCCGTGTGGAGGGCCACGGCAAGGTCACCATCCTCCTGGACGAGGCGAACCGGATCCACCAGGTGCGCCTGCACATCGTGGAATTCCGCGGCTTCGAGAAGTTCATCCAGGGCCGCCCCTACTGGGAAGTCCCGGTCATGGTCCAGCGGCTCTGCGGGATCTGCCCCGTGAGCCATCACCTCGCGGCCGGCAAGGCCGTGGACATGCTCGTGGGGGCCCGGAAACTCACGCCCCCGGCCGAGAAGCTGCGCCGCCTGCTCCACGTGGGCCAGATGCTCCAGTCCCACGCCCTGCACTTCTTCCACCTCTCCAGCCCCGACCTGCTCTTCGGGTTCGACTCGGACGTGGCCAGCCGGAACGTCATCGGCGTCATCGCGGCCCACCCCGAGCTGGCGGTGCAGGGGGTGAAGCTCCGCAAGTACGGCCAGGAGGTGATCCGCCACATCACCGGCAAGCGCGTCCACGGCGTCGCCGCCATTCCCGGGGGGATGAACAAGGCCCTCAAGGTGGAGGAGCGGGACCTCATGCTCCGCGACATCGGACAGGTGATCGAGTGGAGCCGCGCCGCGGTGGCCCTCAGCCGCCAGGTCTTCGAGGCCAGCGAGGAGCATCGGCACCACTTCGGCGTGTTCCCCTCCAACTTCATGAGCCTCGCGGGGCCCGCCGGCGAACTGGAGTTCTACGATGGCGCCCTCCGGGCCAGGGACGCCCAGGGCACGGCCCTCTTCGACCAGGTGGACTACACCCACTACAACCGCTTCATCCGCGAGGAGGTGAAGCCCTGGTCGTACATGAAGTTCCCCTTCATCATCAGCGAGGGTTCCGAGAACGGCTGGTACCGGGTGGGGCCGTTGGCCCGGGTGAACAACTGCGACAGCATCACCACGCCCCTGGCCGAGGCCGAGCGCCGCAGCTTCCGGGAGGCGGCGGGCGGCGGGATGCAGCACGCCTCCCTCGCCTACCACTGGGCCCGCATGATCGAGATGCTCCACGCGGCCGAGGAGATCGAGCGCCTGCTGAACGATCCCGACATCCTGGGCACCGACCTCGTCACGAAGGGTGAGCGGGCCCTGGAGGGCATCGGTGTCATCGAGGCGCCGCGGGGCACCCTGTTCCACCACTACCGGATCAACGAGCACGATGTCATCGAGAAGGCGAACCTCATCGTCAGCACCACCAACAACAACCAGGCCATGAACGAGGCGGTGCGCCAGGTCGCCGCCCGTTACCTTGATGGGAAGACCCTCACCGAGGGGCTCCTCAACCACATCGAGGTGGCCATCCGCGCCTACGACCCCTGCCTCTCCTGCGCCACCCACGCCCTGGGCCGGATGCCCCTGCAGGTGGAGCTGGTGGATGCCGGCGGCGAGCTGGTGGACCGTCTGGTGAAGGACGCGGACGGCGGCCTGTCCTGCGGGGAGGCCTGATGGGCGCCGTGGTCTTCGGGTACGGGAACCCCAGCCGGGGGGACGACGCCCTGGGTCCCCGCCTGCTGGAGCGGGCCGCCGCCTGGCTGGGCGGCCGGCCCGATCTGGACGTGGCCACCGTGGCCGATTTCCAGCTGCAGATCGAGCACGCCCTGGACCTGAAGGACCGGGATCTCGCCCTGTTCGTGGATGCCGATGCCGCCTGCGGGGGGGCCTACGCCTTCGCGCCGGTGGGCCCCGCGCGGGACGCGAGCTACAGCACCCACGAGCTGAGCCCCGGGTCCGTGCTGCAGGTCTTCCGCACCGTGGAGGGGCAGCCTCCGCCGCCGGCCTACGTCCTGAGCGTCCGGGGCGAGCGCTTCGACCTGGGCCAGCCCCTCAGCCCAACCGCGGAGGCCCACCTGGAGGCCGCCTGGACCTTCCTGAGGGGGCTCCTGGAGGATCCCCGGCCCTCGGCGTGGACGGCCAAGCTAGGCTAGGCGCATGCACGAACTCTCGCTCCTGGAGGGCATGGTCCAGGGACTCCAGGCGGAGGCCCGGCGGGAGGGCTTCACCCGGGTGCATCAGGTGCGCCTGGAGGTGGGCCGGCTCTCGGGGGCCGAGCCGGAGGCCCTGCGCTTCGCCTTCGGGCCCGCCACCGAGGGCACCCTGGCCGAGGGGGCGGAACTGGTGATCCTCCAGGTGCCGGGCACGGGCCTCTGCCGGGCCTGCGGCGCCGAGGTGGAGATCGAGGCCCGCTTCGACCCCTGCCCGGCCTGTGGCGAGGGGTTCGTGGATGTGACCGGCGGCACGGAACTCCGCATCAAGGATCTCGATGTTGATTAGGTGAGGGAGGCGCTGCCATGTGCACGACCTGCGGCTGCGGCCAGGCGGATCTGAGGCTGGATGGGCGGGCCCACGCCCACGATCACGCCCATGGGCACGACCAGGGCAGCGCCATTCCCGGCCGC
>JAJYBX010000111.1 GCA_021778785.1 Acidobacteriota bacterium | reverse complement strand
TCTCGGTTCCGCACGCCCATGGCGGCCTTCGGAGCCACGAACCCCCTGAAGCTGCTGGGCGCCGTGCTGGAGGCGGACCCGGCCTCGCTGAAAGGGCTGGTGCGCGAATCCCTCACCCTGCGGGAGGACCCGCGCCTGGCCCAGGGCGAGCGCTTCGAGCCCAAGCTGCGCAACCTCTATGAGGACGCCGTGCTGCTCTCCGGCGGCTCGAACATCACCCTCGTGGACGACGAGGACGACGAGCCCCTTCACCTAGGCTGAGCCCGCCTCCTTGCTGATGGAGAGCAGCAGCCCCAGGCAGACCAGGCTGGCGATGAGGCTGTTGGGGCCGTAGGAGATGAAGGGCAGGGGGATGCCCTTGTTCGGCGCCAGGGAGAGCACCACGCTCATGTTCATGAGGGCCTGCACCACCAGCAGCAGCACGAACCCCATGGCGCAGAGCTTCAGGTAGGGATCCCCCACCCGCCGGGCGATGCGGTAGCCGCGCCAGAGGATGGCGATGAACAGGGTGAGCACGAGGGTGGTCCCGATCAGCCCGGCCTCCTCCGCGATGACGGCGTAGATGAAATCCGTGTGCGCCTCGGGCAGGAAGAACAGCTTTTGCTTGCCGGCGCCGAGGCCCACGCCCAGCAGGCCGCCGTTGCCCACGGCCACGAGGCTCTGGAGCGCCTGGTGCCCCTTGCCCAGCGGATCGGCCTCGGGATTGAGGAAGCTGGTGATGCGGGCCAGGCGGTAGGGCGAGAGCACCACGAAGGCCGTGCCCAGGGCGCCCAGCACGGGAAGCGCCACGGCGAAGATCCACTTCGGGGCGCCCCCGAGGAAGACGACCATGAGCGTGACGAAGACGATGAGGAAGGTCGTGCCGAAGTCGGGCTCGCGCAGGATGAGGGCCAGGGGCACCACCAGGATGCCGAAGAGCCCCATCAGCTTGGGCAGCGAGTCCTGGCGGTTGGCCCAGGCCTCGCGGTTGCGCACCATCCAGCCGGCGGCGATGAGCACGGACAGGGGCTTGAACAGCTCCGAGGGCTGGAGGCTCATGGGCCCCAGGCGGATCCAGCGGTGGGCCCCGTTGATCCGGGGGCCGAAGACCAGCACCGCCGCGAGGAGGAGCACCAGGACCGCATAGGCGATCTGGAGGGGGCGGCGGTGGTCCTGGAGGGGCGCGAGGTCCACCTGGGAGAGCACGAGCATGAGGCCGAGGCCGATGCCGCCCCCCACCATCTGGCGGGTGAGGAAGGCGGTGGCCGCGGCGTGGTTCTGGGAGGCCTTGATGGCGGAGGCGGAGTAGATCCACACCATCCCCACGGCCACCAGCAGCAGCGCGAAGAGCGCCAGCAGCCGGTCCACGGGGCGGCGGACATCCGGCGCCATCAGGCCAGGTCCAGGTCGCGGCGGGCCGCGGCCTCCAGTTCCGCGAGGGCCTGGTCCACCCAGGCGGGTTCGCGGGCCTCCACCATGAGCCGGAGCTTGGGTTCCGTGCCCGACCAGCGGACCACCTGGCGGACGCCGTGGCCCCAGCGGGACTCGATGGTCCGCATGGTTTCGCCCAGATCGGCGCAGTGCTTGAGGTCCTTCCGGGTGCGGGCCTTCACGTTCACCAGGCGCTGGGGCCAGGGCCGGAAGGTCCAGTCCCACCGGCTGGCCTCGGGACGGTGGAGCAGGGCCCGGAGGATGGCCAGGGCCGTGGCCATCCCGTCCCCGCTGGGGCCCACACGCTTCTGGATGACGTGGCCCGAGGCCTCGGCGGCCAGGTCCCAGCCCCGTTGCCCCATCTCGCGCAGAAGGTACTTGTCGCCCACGGCGGTGCGGACGAAGGGAATGCCGACCTGGGCCAGCGACTGCTCCAGCCCGCCGTTGGTCATGACCGTGCCGACCACGCCGGGGGGCGGGTCCCCGCAGGCCAGGCGGTCCTGGACCATGAGCCAGAGCATCTGGTCGCCGTCGATCTCGCGGCCCGCGCCATCCACCAGGAGGCAGCGGTCGCCATCGCCGTCGAAGGCCACGCCCAGGTGGGCCCGCTCGGCCACCACCGCGGCCTTCAAGGCGTCGAGATGCGTGGAACCGACACCCACGTTGATGCGGGCGCCCTCGGCCGGCACGCCGAGCCAGGCGAGGCGCCCGCCCCGGAACAGCTCGCGGGCGGCCTCGGCGGTGGCGCCGTGGGCGCAGTCGATCACGAGCCCGAAATCCGCCGGAAGGTCCACGCCGCCCAGGTGGGCCACGTAGGGGGCGAGGTCCAGGCGATCCGGCGGCACGGACACGGTGGTGGGCTCGGGCGTGGCCTCGAAGGCCGCCTCGATGGCCGCCTCCTCGTGCTCTTCCAGCTTCTCCCCGCGCTCGTTGAAGCCCTTGAGGCCATTGTCCTCGGGCGGATTGTGGCTGGCCGAGATCATCAGGCCCCAGGTCTTGCCGCCCTCCGCGCTGAGGCGGGCCACGGTCCAGGCCACCGCGGGGGTCGGTGCCAGGCCCAGGAGGAGCACCTTGAGGCCCTGGCCCACGCCCAGCACGAAGGCCTCGGCCAGGGGGCCGGAGCTGGTGCGGGGATCCCAGCCCACGACCAGCCGCCGCACCCCGTTCTCCCGGGCCACCTGGGCCCAGGCGGCGCCCCAGCGGGTGGTCTCCTCCAGGGTGAGGGGGGGCTGCAGTGCCACGCCCCGGATGCCGTCGGTGCCGAAGTAGCGAAGGGTCATGGCTCCAGATTACCCGATGGCGTGGGTCCTGAAGACCCGGTATCCCCAGGCGGTGGCCTCGGCGTGGGCTCCGGCGGTCAGGGGGTCGCGCTCCGCAGGCGGGAGCTCCGGCGTCCCCGCGCGCCAGGCCAGGAACCGTTTGCGGGAGATGCCGAGGCAGAAGCGATCTGCGGGCCAATCCAGGCGCCGGGGCAGCTCCGGCAGGGCCTTCCAGAGCGCCAGGTCCTCCGCGAAGGTGGTGCCGAAACCGAAGCCCGGATCCAGGAGAAGCCGGGCAGGCGGGATGCCAGCCGAGAGGAGGCGATCCCGCACGGTCGCGAGCTCGTCGATGGCGCGGTCGGCCGTGTCCTCGCCGGGCCCGTCGTAGGGCGGCATGAGGAACCCGGAGCCCAGGGGCCGGCTCCGCATGGTGATGAGGCCGCAGGCTGAGCGCCGTGCCAGATCCAGCATGGCGGGGTCCGAGCATCCGGTCACGTCGTTGAGCACGGCGGCCCCTGCCGCAAGCGCGCGCGCGGCCACCTCGGCATGGCGGGTGTCCACGCTGAGGGGCAGGTCCGGTCGCGCGGCGCGCAGCGGCGCGATCACGGGCGCGAGGCGGGCCCACTCCGTCCCGGGCGCCAGCGGCTCGGCGCCCGGGCGGGTGCTCTCCGCCCCCAGATCCAGCATGCGAGCGCCGGCCTCTGCGAGGGTCCGGGCCTGCGACAGGGCGGCCGCTGGCTCTGCGAACCGTCCTCCATCGCTGAAGGAATCCGGGGTCACGTTGAGGATGCCGAGAAAAAAGGGACCGCCCTGGACGAGCGGTCCCCAATCGAACGGAGCCATGGTCCTAGGCCGGCTTGAGGGCCGGATTCAGGGGTGCGCCGGTGGCCGCCCCCTCGGCGGTGGCGGGGGCCGTGGGCGTGCCGCCGGCCTTAGGGGGGGGGAGGGTGCCGCCCTTCATGAGGATCTCGATGTCGCTGCCGTCGAGCGTCTCCCGCACGAGGAGAGCCTCGGCGATGGTCACCAGCTGGTCGCGGTGGGTCTCGATGGCCTCCTTCGCCCGGCGGTAGTTCCGCATGACGAATTCCTGGACCTCGACGTCGATCAGGCGGGCCGTGTCCTCGGAGATCTCCCGGTGCTGGGCGAAGTCGCGGCCGAGGAAGACCTCGTGCTGGCCGCCGCCGAAATTCAGCGGGCCCAGCTTGTCGCTCATGCCGTACTCCGTGACCATCGACCGGGCCATCTCGGTGGCCTGCTGGATGTCGTTGGCGGCGCCGGTGCTCAGCTGGTTGAAGAAGATCTCCTCGGCGATGCGGCCGCCCATGGCGATGGCGATGCGGCTCTCCATGTAGTCCCGCGTGGTGTTGAAACGGTCCGTGACGGGCAGCTGCCAGGTGACGCCCAGGGCCCGGCCCCGGGGGATGATGGTCACCTTGTGCATGGGATCGCTGTGGGGCATCACGACGGCGACGACCGTGTGGCCGGCCTCGTGGTAGGCGGTGATCCGCTTGTCGGCCTCGGTCATGACGAGGCTGCGGCGCTCGGCGCCCATGTAGACCTTGTCCTTGGCGCTCTCGAAGTCGATCATCTCGACCCACTTCTTGCTGCCGCGGGCGGCCGTGAGGGCGGCCTCGTTGCAGAGGTTGGCCAGGTCCGCGCCGGCGAAGCCGGGCGTGCCGCGGGCGATCACTTCCAGGTCCACATCCGGGCTGAGGGGGATCTTGTCGGTGGTGTGCACCTTCAGGATCTCGTGGCGGCCCTTCACGTCGGGACGATCCACCACCACGCGGCGGTCGAAGCGGCCGGGGCGGAGGAGGGCGGGATCCAGCACGTCCGGGCGGTTCGTGGCGGCGATGAGGATGACCCCCTCGTTGCCCTCGAAGCCGTCCATCTCGACCAGCAGCTGGTTGAGCGTCTGTTCGCGCTCGTCGTGGCCGCCGCCGAGGCCCGCGCCGCGGTGCCGGCCGACGGCATCGATCTCATCGATGAACACGATGCAGGGGGCGCTCTTCTTGGCCTGCTCGAAGAGGTCGCGCACGCGGCTGGCGCCCACGCCCACGAACATCTCCACGAAATCGGAACCGGAGATGGAGAAGAACTGCACCTTGGCCTCGCCGGCGATGGCCCGGGCCAGCAGGGTCTTGCCCGTGCCCGGAGGGCCCATCAGCAGCACGCCCTTGGGGATCTTGCCGCCCAGCTTCACGAACTTGGCGGGATCCTTCAGGAACTCCACGATCTCCTTCAACTCCTCCTTGGCCTCGTCACAGCCGGCCACGTCGGCGAAGGTGATGCGCTTGGCGCTGGTGGACAGCCCCTTGGCCCGGGCCTTCCCGAAGCTGAGGGCCTTGTTGCCGCCCATTTGCGCCTGGCGCATGAACACGAACCAGAGCACCACGAAGACCAGGAGCGGCGCCCAGAACATGAGCACGTAGGCGAAGTTGTTCTCGCTGGGCTTGGCGGCCTTGAACTCGTCGAGCTGGCCCTCGGTCTTCCAGCTGAGGATCACCTTGCCGAGGTCCTGCATGGGCGGGGCCACGGTGCGGAAGCGGTCGATGGTCTCGCCGGTCTTCGGGTTCTTGATGGGGTCCTTGTAGGTCCCCTCCAGGTCGAAGCCGGAGAGGGTCACGGTCTTGTACTTCCCGGCGGTGCCCTCGGTGTAGAACGTGGAGAAGGGGATCTCCACCTGGCGGCTGTTCTGGGGGATCTGGCGGAAGGCCAGCACGAGCAGGGCGATGATGCCCAGCCAGACCAGCACGCTCTTCATCATGGAATTCAAATTGTCACTCCTCGGGGCCGTGCCCCATTCCTGGTCCAGTGTACCCCGGCCCGGAAGGCGGGGAACCCTGCCTTAGATGCAGATACCGGCCCCCAGGTTCAGGGTTTAGGAAGAAGTTGCCCCAGGAGGCGCGGCGCGCGGTGGCGAGGCGGGCGACCAGCCAGGGCGCCAGACCGCGCAGGAGCGAGGCTTCCAGAGGATGCCCGAGCTCGCGGAAGGCGGTCTCGAGGGTCCAGCGGAGTTCAGGTTCTGTCCAGGATCCGATGGTGAAGACGACCTCGCCATCGCCGATGGACCAGCGCGAGTCGCGCCAGGACGCCACCAGGCGGTGAGCGAGGGCCTGGGCCTCCTCCGCCTGGCGGTGCGTCTCGAAGAGGTGGCGGTCCAGCTCCGGGGCCTCGCGGCGGATGTCCGCGAGCAGCGCACGCCACCGGTTGCGGGTCGTGAAGGGCTCGTCGTTCGTGGGATCCTCCCGCCAGGGCACGCCCCGCTGGCGGAGGTAGTCGCGCAGCTCTTCGCGCCGGCATTCCACCAGCGGCGACCAACGCAGGCCCTGGCGCGGCGCCAGGGGGCGGAGGCTGCCCAGCCCGCCGCCCCGGGCGAGGCGGATGAGGACGGTCTCCGTGTGATCGTCGAGGGTATGGCCCGTGGCCACGGCCGTGGCGCCGGTGCCCGTGGCCTCCTGGCGCAGCCAGTCCCAGCGCAGCTCCCGCGCGGCCATCTCCATGCCGATGCCCCGGTCCGCGGCGTGGGCCTTCACGCCCAGGCTGGCCTCCGCCAGGTCGAGATCGAGGGCTCGGCAGAGTTGGCGCACGAAGTCCGCATCGGCCTCCGACTCGGGCCGCAGGCCATGGTCCACATGGGCCACCGTGAGCTCCAGCCCCAGGCTCCGGCGCAGCGACCACAGCAGCACCAGCAGGGCCACCGAATCCCCGCCCCCCGAACAGGCCACCAGCACCCGGCCCGACACACCGTCCCCCCGGCGCTGGATCTGCGCGAGGAGGTCGGATTCGAAGCGCTTCATGCCTCCACGGTAGTCGAGGGGACGGGCCTTGAACACGCCCCCACCGGATTGACGGCAGGCCGGCGGCCTTCCAACCTGGAGGCCGATGCCTCTGAGAACCTGCAGGACTGCGCGACGGGCCTCCCTCCTGGTGGGGGTGGTCCTGCTGGGCACGGGCCCCGGCCTGTCCGGCCAGGACCCGAGCTGGGAGGCCTTCTTGGCGACCTG
>JAJYBX010000110.1 GCA_021778785.1 Acidobacteriota bacterium | reverse complement strand
TCAGGCATCTCAGGAAAAGGCTTGAACCACGAAGACAGGAAGACCACGAGAGAGACAGGTTTGTTCGTGGTCTTCCCGTCTTCGTGGTGAGTTGCTTCTGTTCTTTCAAATCACGCTCGGCAGGGGCTCGGCGGTGCCGCCCACGACGAGGGCGGGGCAGAGGATGGTGGGGAGGGCGTCGCTGACGGGGACGCCCTGGCCGTCCTTGCCGCAGGTGCCGATGTCGAAGTGGTGGAGGTCGCTGCCGATGCGGGTGAGCTGCTTCAGCACCTCGGGGCCGCAACCGCTCAGCGTGGCGTTCTTCACGGGGTACTTCCGTTCGCCCTGCTCCACCCAGTAGCCCTCGGTCACCTGGAACACGAAGTTGCCGGTGACGGTGTCCACCTGCCCGCCGCCCATGTGGGTGACCAGCAGGCCGCGGTCGAGGTCCTTCAGGATGGCCTCCGGAGCTTCGCCACCCGCGGCCAGGAAGGTGTTCCGCATGCGGGGGATGGGCAGGTGGCGGTAGCTCTCGCGGCGGCCGTTGCCGGTGGGCTCCACATCCATCTTGCGGGCGGTCTTCCGGGACTGGAGGTAGGCCTTGAGGACGCCGTTCTCGATGAGGACCACGCGGCTGACGGGGTTGCCCTCGTCGTCGATGGCCTGGCTGCCGCGCTTGTGGGGCAGGGTGCCGTCATCGATGATCGTGACGCCGTCGGCGGCCACCTTCTCGCCCAGCTTGCCGGCGAAGGCGGACATGCCGGCCAGGGCCAGATCGGCCTCGAGCCCGTGGCCGCAGGCCTCGTGGATCATGGTGCCGCCGGCGGAGCTGCTGAGGACCACGGGGAAGGTCCCCGCCGGGGCGGGCTGCGCGTCGAGGGCCTGGACGGCCAGGCGCACAGCCTCCTTCACGGTGCGGGCCACGGCCTCGTCCGTGAACAGCTCGAAGCCGCGGGTCTCGCCCAGGGCCTGGTAGCCCGTCTGGAGCTGCTGGCCGTCGCCGGCGGTGACGTTCAGCCGGAGGACGCCCTGCGTCCGGTGGTCCTCGGTGGCGCGGGCCAGCCAGCCGCTGCCCTCGGGCTCGGCCGAGGCGATCCACACCCGCTGGGTGCTGTCGCCGTAGCCCACGGAGACCTGCTTGAGGGCCCCCTGGCGGAGGTTCGCGGCGTGATCGCGGGCCAGCGCCTCGGCGCGGCGGACGAGGGCCACCTTGTCGGCCAGGGGCACGGTGTCGGGATCCACGGCCACGGGGCTGGGCGTGGGGAAGGCCTCGAAGACGAGGCCCGGCAGCTCGGCCGGCAGCCCCTTGCCGGGCGCGGCGAGGGTGCGGGCGGCCTCCAGCAGCTCCTCGAAGGCGGGGGCGATGAGGTCGGCGAAGCGGGTGGTGTCGCCTTCCATCAACCGCAGGCTGGCGCCGAAGCCCTCCGAGGCCAGGACGTCCTCCATGCGGCCATCGTCCATGCTGAGGGCATGGGCCTTCCGCCGCTCCACGAACACCTCGGCGTAGTCGCCGCCCCGGGCGAGCAGGGCGGCGAGGACCTCACGGAGCTGGTCGGGGGTGAAGGGTGCGGCCATGGGCGTTCTCCAGGTCCGTGCGCGGCGGATCTTCCAGTCTGCCAGAAGGGCGGCTTCGGCCTCGGCGAGGATTCCGGACAGATCCCCGCCGTCGTTGAGGATCACGCGGTCGGCATGGAGGGCCCGCTCGGGCGCCCGGGCCTGGGCGCGGAGGCGTGCGCGGGCCGCCGCGGGATCCAGGCCATCCCGGGCCGCGAGACGGGCGAGGCGCAGGGCCTCCGGGGCATCCACGGTCCAGAAGGCATCGAAGTGATGGGCCCGGCCCCGCTCCACCCAGAGGGCCGCGTCCAGCACGGCGCCCCGGGTGCCGGGAGGCAGCGCCGCCAGGCGTGCGGTCAGGAGGGCCTCGATTCGGGGATGCAGGAGGGCGTTGAGCCGATGTCGGGTCCGGTCGTCGGAGAACACCTCCGCCGCCATCCGCGCACGGTCCAGCCCACCGTCGGGGCCCAGGATCCCGGGACCGAAGGCCGCGACGATCGCAGCCAGGCCCTCGCTGCCCGGCGCCACGGCCTCCCGGGCCAGGGCGTCGGCGTCGATGACCGTCCAGCCGCGTTGGGCCAGTTCCGAGGCCACGAAACTCTTGCCCGCCGCGATGCCGCCGCTGAGGCCGAGGAGGGGGAAGGGCGTGGGGTGCATCCGGGGGGACCTCCGCCCCGATTCTGACCGGAGCTCAGTTCCGCGTGATGGTCAGCGTGTATTCCTCGCCCTGGACGTGGCTCTCGGTGGTGTCCACCACGATGAAGACGGTATTCGGCGTGGCCTTGGGATTCCGGTACGAGGCTTCGGGGTTGCCGGTGGGGATGCGGTTCTGCAGCATCCCCTCCTCCAGGGTGCCCCAGCGGTTGAGGACCTTCACCACGAACCAGGCCTCGTGGAGGCCGTGGAGCCGGGCCTTGAAGCCGCCGCCCGCGGGGACCTCGATGCGGTAGGCGCGCCATCCGCTGATATCGGGGATGCGGTCCTTCACGCGCAGGGAGCCCGCCGGGAGGGCCGCCGCCGGGATGTTCACGCCACGGCGGGCCCGGGCGCGGATGGCGGCGTCCATGCCGGTGGAGCCGGCGCCACGGCTGGGGTCCGGGTAGTGGGGCACCAGGGGGCCGGACACGCCGGGGAGCGTCTTGGCGTCCACCTCGGGAAGATCCTGGGGGGGAGCCACCGCCTGGGCGGGGGAGAGGAGCAGCAGGGAGGCGAAGGGCAGCATGGGAACCTCCTGTCCGGTGTCCAATATGGAAGATCGGCCGCCACCAGCAAGATGGGCGCGGCCTGTTCAAGGTTCCCCGGCCCCTCTACACTGGGACCTCGCCCTTGCTTCCCTCCGAGGCCCCATGAAAGACGCGTCCCCCGAACAGGCCATGGATCTCGCCCAGCTCGAAAAGCCGGTCCTCGAACTGGAGGCCCAGATCCAGGCCATGGCCATGGATCCCTCCCAGGCCCGGGAACGGGAGAAGCTGGAAAAGAAGCTCGACAAGCTGAAGGCCGAGCTCTTCTCGAACCTCACCAACTGGCAGCGGGCCCAGCTGGCCCGCCACCCCAAGCGGCCCTACACCCTCGACTACCTTGAGCGCATCTGCGAGCGGTTCGAGGAGTTGCACGGCGATCGCCGCTTCGGTGACGATGCGGCCATCGTGGCGGGCATGGGCTGGATCGATGGCAACGCCGTGATGATCATCGGCCAGCAGAAGGGGCGGGACACCAAGCAGAAGATCCTCCGCAACTTCGGCATGCCCAAGCCCGAGGGCTACCGCAAGGCCCTGCGCCTGATGAAGCTGGCGGAAAAGTTCAAGCGGCCCGTCCTCTGCCTCATCGACACGCCCGGAGCCTATCCCGGCGTGGATGCGGAGGAGCGCGGCCAGGCCGAGGCCATCGCCCGCAACCTGCTGGAGATGGCCAAGCTCGAGGTGCCCGTCGTGGCCGTGGTCATCGGCGAGGGGGGCAGCGGCGGCGCCCTGGCCCTCGGCGTGGCGGACCGCGTGCTCATGATGGAGAACGCCATCTACTCGGTGATCTCGCCCGAGGGGTGTGCCTCGATCCTCTGGAAGGACGCCTCCCAGGCTCCCAAGGCCGCCGAGGCGCTCAAGCTCACGGCGCCGGACCTGCTGGACCTGGGCATCATCGACGGCATCGTGAAGGAGCCCCTGGGCGGCGCCCACTCCGATTTCGAGGCGGCCGCGGCGGCCCTCAAGGAGGCGGTGGTGGACGCCTTCTCCGAGCTGGCGGAACTCAGCGCCGAGGCCCTCGTGGAGGAGCGGTACCAGAAGTTCGCCCGCATGGGTTCGGTGGGCTAGTGGGCCCGAAGGCCTGGCGTCTCCGCCGGGAGGCCCCGGCGGGCGCCGCGCCCTGGGGGGCCCTGGCGGCCGCATGGGACCTGGATCCCCGCCTGGCGCGGCTGGCCTGGCTGCGGGGCCTGGACCGGCCGGAGGACCTGGCCTGGCGCCTGGACCCATCCTGGGAGCGGAGCAGCGATCCGCACCTGCTGCCGGGCGTGGACGCGGCCGTGGCCCGCATCCACCGGGCCATCGAGGCCCGCGAGCGCATCGTGGTCTACGGGGACTACGATGTGGACGGCGTCACCGCCACGGCCCTGCTCTCCCGGGTGCTGGAGAAGCTCGGCGCCGAGGTCTCGTTCTTCATCCCCAACCGCTTCTCCGACGGCTACGGCCTCCACCTGGATTGCATCCAGGAACTGAAGGCCGAGCGCGACCCGGGCCTGATCATCTCGGTGGACTGCGGCGTGCGGAGCGTGGCCGAGGTGGCCGCCAGCGCGGAGCTGGGCCTGGACTGGGTCATCACGGACCACCACGCCCTGGGCCCCGAGCTGCCCCCGGCCTGCGCCGTGGTGCATCCCCACCTGGGGGGCTACGCCAACCGCCACCTGGCGGGCGTGGGCGTGGCCTTCAAGCTGGCCCAGGCCCTCCTGGGGGCCGTACCCGTGCCCAGGGGCGGGGACGCCGCCTTCCTCGACGGCCTGCTGAAGCTGGTGGCCATCGGCACCGTGGCGGACATGATGCCCCTGGCCGGTGAGAACGCCCTGCTGGTGCGGCGGGGGCTGGCCTCGCTCTCCGAGAAGAACGGCCCCGGCCTCGCCGCCCTGCTGCGGGCGGCTCGCAAGGAGGCTCCCCTCTCGGCCCAGGACATCGCCTTCGCCCTGGGGCCCCGTCTCAACGCCGTGGGCCGGATGGGGGGCGCGGAGGACGCCGTCCGCCTGCTGCTCACGCGGGATGCCGCCGAGGCGGAGCGCCTGATGATCCGCGTGGAGGACCTCAACCGCGAGCGCCGCCGCATCCAGCAGGAGCTGGCGGCCCGCCTGGATCCGCCGGGGCCCGAGGCCTTCGACCTGACGCTGGATCCCACGGCCCACAAGGGGGTCATCGGCATCGTGGCCGGCCAGCGCATGCGCGCCAGCGGGCGGCCCACCGGCGTCTGCACCGTGGTGGAGGGCGTGGCCCACTGCAGCCTCCGCGCGCCCGAGGGCTATGACCTGGGCGAGCTGCTGGCGCTGGCCCAGCCTTTTCTCCTGGGCGGCGGCGGACACCGCGCCGCCGCGGGGCTCAGCTTCGAGGTCGCACGGCTGCCCTTCGTCCGGCAGGCCCTGCAGCGGGGCGCGGGCCTCCAGGCCGCCGGCCGGGAGATCCCGCCCCTTCTGCTGGACGGGGCCGCCGAAGACCTTCCCTCCGACGCCGATCTGGCCCGGTTGGAGCCCTACGGCCAGGGTTTTCCCCCCCCGCTGGTCCGGGTCTCCGGCTCCCTGGCGGCCCGGGACGTCTTCGGGGAGGATCACTGGAAGCTGAGGCTCTCCGGCCATCCGGATCCCCTCACCTGGTTCGCCGGCGCGGAGCGGCCCGCCCTGCCGGCGGCGGGGGCGACCTTGCATCTGGCGGCCACGCCCCAGGCCAGCCTCCGCTGGGGCCGCTCCTGGCTGGTGGAGGCCGAACTGACCGCCGGGGGCGGGGCGTGAAGGTCCTCGCGCTGCCCCCGGCCCGGCACCCCCTCTGGCGGGGGGCGGGCGCGGCCCTGCTGGCTTCGGTCCTCGGGTTCACGATCCGCTTCATGCTCGTGAGCCCCCGGGAACTGCCCGGCCGGGCCTCGGCGGGCGATGCCCTCTTCTCGGAGCGGTCCCGGGGCACCCTGGGCACGCTGACCGAGCAGTTGGGACCCAACCGCATGGTGCTGGACTACAAGACCATCGCCGGGTCGGAGGAGGACCTCCGCCTGGAGGAGGTCACGGGGCGGCTGGAGGAGCAGGCGGGGCTCTGGCGCATGACCTCCCCCACCGCGCGCCGCCGGGAGGGCGTGTGGACCCTGTCGGCGCCCATGGACCTGCAGGTGCTCGATCCAGTCACCTCCCAGGTGCTGGGGAAGGGGCATGTGGAGGGCACGGCGCCCGCCCTCCGGTGGACCGGCGGGCTGTGGGAGGGCCTCTCCCCCCTCCATTGGGAGTCCCTGCAGGGGTCGGCCCAGGGCCAGTGGGACCTGCCCGCGGGCTGGCGGCGGGAGGCCGACGGCCGCTTCCGGGTGGACCGCGGTCCCGTGGTCTGGCACGCCCCGGAGGGAGGCCCTTCCCGGGCCACCCTGCTGGGCATGGAGGCCGAGCGCCTGTGGGCCACCCCCGGCTTCCAGACGGGGCACCTGGAGCAGGTGCGCGCCCGGCTGACCGAGGGGTCCCTCCAGGCCACCGCCGCGGACCTGGCCCCGGACACGGTGAGTTGGCCCGCGCCGCTGTCCTTCGAGCGCCAGGATGGCTGGCGGGGCGAGGCGCAGGGCGGTCGGGCGCCCAGGCCCGCGCCGGGATCCAGCTTCCAGCAGGTGGAACTGCGGGGATTCCAGGCCCATCGGGGCCTCCCGGGTGGTTCCGAGAACCTGGCCGCCGAGGGTGTCCGGTGGACACCGGCAGGTCTGCGCCTGGAGGGGAGCGTGGTCTGGGATCAGCCCCTGGATGGGCAGCGGCTCACCCTGAAGGCGCCCCGGGTCTTCATCCGGGAGGGCGCCGGGCCCGATCTGCCGGCTTCGCTCCCCATGGGCTACGCCGCGGCCGAGGGCCAGCCCGTGCTCCTCTGGGGTTCCCGCAGCCTTTCCGCGCCGCGCATGCAGGTCCAGCGGAGCACCCGCCGCTGGCACCTGCAGGGGCCGGTGCAGGGCCGGG
>JAJYBX010000109.1 GCA_021778785.1 Acidobacteriota bacterium | reverse complement strand
GATCACGCCCGCACAGCCCGCATCCTGGAGCTGGGCCATGGACACCTCGCCGGTGTAGGCGCCCTTGGCCTCGGCATGCCCGTTCTGGGCGAAGACCCGCACACCGTGGGCGCGGACCGCATCCCCCACCTGGCGGAGGAGGGGGAAGGGCGGGGCGATGCCCACGGCCACGCCCTGGATCGGGTGGTGGCGGGCCAGGAAGGCTTCGCAGAAGGCCGTGGCCTCCCCTGCGAGAAGGTTCATCTTCCAGTTGGCGACGACGCAGCGCATGGGATCTCCTGGAGGCGACTGTCTGCTCTCGGGACGGGCTATCGGGAGAGGGCGGCGACGCCGGGCAGCTCGAGGCCGCTGAGGAACTCGAGGCTGGCTCCGCCGCCGGTGGAGACGTGGGACATGCGGGGGCCCACGCCGGCCTTGTTCACGGCGGCCACGCTGTCGCCGCCGCCCACCAGGACGAAGGCGCCCTTGTCGGCCGCGTCGGCCAGTTCCTCGGCCATGCTGAGCGTCCCGCTGGCGAAAGGGGCCATCTCGAAGACGCCCATGGGGCCGTTCCAGAGCAGGGTCTTCGCAGCCCGGATCTCCGCGGCGTAGGTGGCCACGGTCTCGGGGCCGATGTCCAGGGCCAGGTGGTCCGCCGGCACGTTCTGGTCCTGGGTGATGGCGCAGTCCGCATCCTCCTTGAACTCCGCCGCCACGACATGGTCCAGGGGCAGCATGAGGCGCGTCCCCTTGGCCTGGGCCTGCTTCAGGAGGTCGAGGGCCAGGTCCAGCTTGTCCTCCTCGCAGAGGCTCTTCCCGATCCGGAACCCCTGGGCCTTGAGGAAGGTGTAGCTCATGGCCCCGCCAATGAGGATGGCGTCGGCCTTGCCCAGGAAGTTCTGGATGAGCTCGATCTTGTCGCTCACCTTCGCGCCGCCGAAGATCACCACCAGCGGCTTGTCGGGGTGCTCCGTCACCTTCGCCAGGGCCTTCAGCTCCTTTTCCATGAGGAAGCCCGCGGCCACGCGGTCCTTGGGGAAATGCGCCACCATCCCGCTCACGGAGGCGTGGGCGCGGTGGGCGGCGCCGAAGGCGTCGTTCACGTAGGTGTCGGCCAGCTTCGCCAGGCTGGCGGCGAAGTCCTCCTTGTTCTTCGTCTCGCCCTTCTCGAAGCGCAGGTTCTCGAGCAGGAGCACCTGGCCGGGTTTCAGGCTGGTGGCCTCGGCCTCCACGGTCACGCCGTTGACGTAGCTGGCCAGGCGGCAGTCGATCCCCTGGTCCTTGAGCCAGGCGGCCACCGGCGCGGCGCTGTAGGCCGCCTCGAAGCCCTTGCCCTCGGGACGGCCCAGGTGGGAGGCCAGCACCACGGAGGCGCCACCTTCCAGCAGGTGCTTCAGGGTGGGCAGGGTCTCGCGGATGCGCGTGGCGTCCGTGATGCGGCCCTCCTTGAGGGGCACATTCAGGTCCGCCCTCAGGAACACCCGGTGTCCCTTGACGTTGAGATCCCGCACCGACTGGAAACCCATGGCCGCTCCTTGCCTGTAGAAAGGTCCATTGTGGCGGAAGACGTGGCTGTCAGCTATCCGCTGTCGGGCCTTGACCGCGCTACCACGCCTTCTCGAAGATCCCGATCCAGCGCGGGCTGTCCTCCTCGAAGGCCTCTCCGGCATACGTCCCCATGA
The DNA here is from genome assembly GCA_021778785.1 of Acidobacteriota bacterium. Taxonomy (GTDB): domain Bacteria; phylum Acidobacteriota; class Holophagae; order Holophagales; family Holophagaceae; genus Geothrix. The sequence goes on along the minus strand of JAJYBX010000109.1, from coordinate 5,034 downwards.
CGCGGCGGAGGCGCAGGCCGGCCCGGACGGCCATCTCCTGCAGCTCCTCGGGCCGGTAGAGGCGCACGCTCTCCATCACCTGCCGTTCCTCGCCGGTCTGGATCCTGACGAGGTTCATTCGCTTGACCAGCCGGTTCCCCTCCAGGGCGCGTCGGCTGTGGGCCGTCACGCCTCCGCGGACCACGGTGTCCTCGGGCACCAGGGTGCGCTGCACCAGGTCGCTGTTGAGGTAGTCCATGACCAGGACGCCCTGGTGGCGCAACAGTGCGCCGATGCCGAGCATGAGGGCGCGGTTCTCCGCATCGGAGAAATAGCCGAAGGGCGTGAACCAGAGGCAGACCCCGGACAGGACGCCGTCCTTCACCGGCAGGCGCCGCATGTCGCCCCGCAGGAGCCAGGGGTGGAGGGGGCTGGGCGCCATGCGCAGCAGGGTGGGGGAGAGGTCCAGGCCGAAGGCAAGGGGATTGGCCCGGCGGAGGATCTCCAGGTGGCGGCCGGCCCCGCAGCCAAGGTCCAGGACGGGGCCCGCAGCCAGTTCCGGGGCCACGCGCAGGGCCCGGCCCACGGCGACGCGGGCCTCCTCCTCGTCCCGGTGGGCGTAGAGCAGGGCGTAATCCTCGTCGAACCACTCGGAGAACCACTCGGCCAAGGGGACCGCCTCCCGAAACCTCCAGGGTAGCCCCTGTGGGCCGGTGACGCCGCAGGTCCAGGAATGGGAAGGGCGGGTCGGGTAGAATGGAATTTGCAAAGGAACCTCATGCAACGCCCTGAACGCCTTGAAGACCAGATCCAATTCCTGCTGTCGAACCTGATCCAGCGCGAGCTGCGCGATCCCGAACTCGGATTTCTCACCGTGACCGCCGTGCGCCTGACGCCGGATCGCAGCCTGGCCCGGGTCTATTTCACCGTGCTGCCCCCCAACGGCGGCGACCAGGAAGCCCAGGATGCCCTCACCCGCAAGGCCCTGGGCCGGGCGGCGGGGTTCCTCCGCAGCCAGCTGGCCGCACGGCTCAAGATGCGCCGGGTGCCGGAACTCCGCTTCTTCCCCGACGGCACCCTGGAGGAGGGCAACCACCTGGAGACGCTCCTGGCGGAGATCCAGAAGGAGCGGGAGGCCCGGCCCCCGGAGGATCCGGAAGCGCCGGAGGCCTGATGCCGGAGAATCAGCTCGGCGTCGCATCAGGCATCCACCTGGTCCACAAGGCCGTCGGCCAGAGCAGCTTCGATGTGATCCGGGGCTTCAAGCGCCGGACCTTCGAGGCCGGGCAGAAGAAGCTGGCCCTGGGGCACGGCGGCACGCTGGATCCCTTCGCCGAAGGGCTCCTGCTGGTGCTCGCGGGCCAGGCCACGCGGCTGATGGAGCTCATGCACCCCCTGCCCAAGACCTATGTGGCGGAGGTGGCCTGGGGGCTGGAGACGGACACCTGCGACCTGCACGGGAAGCCAGAGCGCGAGGGGGATCCCTCCCGCCTCTCGCCGGAGATCCTGGAGGCTGCGCTGGCGCCCTTCCTGGGCTGGACCGATCAGGTCCCCCCCGCCACCAGCGCGAAGAAGATCGACGGCGAGGCGGCCTACCGGAAGGCCCACCGGGGCGAAGTGGTGGAGATGCGGCCCAGCCGCGTGTTCCTGCTGTCGGCCCGCTGGATCTCCCATGAGCTGCCGCGCCGCAGCACCCTGGAGCTCACCTGCCGCGGCGGCTTCTACGTCCGCAGCCTGGCCCGGGACCTGGGTCGCGCCCTGGGGTGCGGCGCCCACCTGGCGGCCCTGGATCGCACGGCCATCGGTCCCTGGACCGATCCCGGCGAGGGCCGGGACCGCCTGCTGATTGGCGGGGACCTGGTGCCCTGGTGCCCCACGCGGCTGCTCACGGCAGAGGAGGCCGAGCACCTGTCCCACGGCCGGGCCATTCCTGCGGGTGAGGTCCTGCCCGGGGGCTGGCCGCTGCCCGAAGGCTTCCCGGATCCCGCCGCCCCCATCCGCGCCCTGCACGACGGCCGCCTCGTGGCCCTGCTCAGGCCCGTCGAGGATGGGCTCCGCACCTTCGCCAACCTGCGGGGCGGATTGTAGGCATCCGATCCTACACGAAGCCCAGGAAGTCCCGGGGACCGGGATTCCTGGGCTTCGGGTGAGGGTGTTGTCTTCAGCCCTGGTGGGCGGGCACCCGGGCGGCCAGGTCGTCGAGCACCTGGAGCATCTGCTGGCATTCCTCGCAACTGGTGTGGGGGGTGCCGCAGGGGAAGCCGTCGCTCTGCATGCCCATGCAGCGGGGCTGCTGGATGAACCGGACCAGCTCGCCGAAGAGTCCGGACACCTTCTCGCGAAGGGGGCTGTCCGGGATCTCCCGCAGGGCCAGGACGATCTTCCATTCCTCGGGCGTGAGGGTGGTCTGGATGGATGCGTCCGACATGGGTGCCTCCGTGGCGTGAAGCGTAAGGCTATTCGGGGAGGGATTCCACCGACTTGATGCCCCAGGCGAAGGCCTCCTCGTTGAGGGGGATCAGGGCGCACTTGTCCTTCAGCGCCACGCGGATCGCCGTCAGGAGCGTCTCCCTGGGGAAGATGCCCGTGGCAGCCTGGAGGGCGCCCAGGGCGACGATGTTCTTCACCACGGCCTTGCCTAAATCCGTGGCGATGCCCGTGAAGGGCACGGGGACCATCTTCACGCTGGGATCCAGCGCGGGGGCGTCGGCGACCACGGAGCTGTCGTAGATCACCGTGCCGCCCTTCTTCACCGTGGGCCCGAATTTCGCGAGGCTGGGGGCGTTGAAGGCGATGAGGATGTCGGGCGAGGGGGAACCGGGGTTCAGCACCTCCTCCTCGGCCACGTGGACGTCGGCGTAGGATGTGCCGCCGCGGCTCTCGGGGCCGTAGCTGGGGATGTGGGTGGCGTCGAAGCCCTCGTTGATGGCCGCCCGGGCGATGAGCATGGCCGCCGTCTGGGCGCCGTCGCCGCCGGAGCCGGCGAGCTTCAGGGAGATGTCATGGGGGGCCAGGTGCTTGGGGAACCCCTTGCAGAACCGCTCGGGATGCTCGGACGTGGCGCCGGCGAGGGCGAGGAGCTTCTCGCCGGAGAAGCTCGGGGCGTTGCGCTTGAACCAGGGATCGACGGTGAGGTCCTTCTTCACGCCCAGGGGGAAGATGGGCTCCATGCTCTCCTTGACCCACTTCTCCGTCTCCTCGGGGCTCATCTTCAGGTGGGTGGGGCACTCGGCCAGCACCTCGATGAAGGAGTAGCCGCGGCCCTCGACCTGGTTCTTCAGGCCCTTGAGGATGGCCTTCTTCGCCTTGATCCGGTTCTTGGCGTCGAAGAGGGCCACGCGCTCGACATAGACGGGGCCGTCCAGGCCGGCGATGAGCTCGGCCATCTTCATGGGCTGGCCCATGTACTCGTTCCGGCCGGCAGGGCTGGTGGAGCTGGTCTGGCCCATGAGCGTGGTGGGGGCCATCTGGCCGCCGGTCATGCCGTAGATGGCGTTGTTGATGAAGATGATGGTGATGGGGGCGCCCAGCTGGGCGGTGGCCACCGTCTCGGCCAGGCCGATGGAGGCCAGGTCGCCGTCACCCTGGTAGCTCACCACCACGCTGTCGGGGTTGGCGAACTTGTGGCCCAGGGCCACCACGGGCGCGCGGCCGTGGGCCGCCTGGGAGTTGCCCACATCGAAGTAGTAGTAGAGGAACACGCTGCAGCCCACCGGGCTGATGGCCACCGTGCGGTCCTGGATGCCCAGCTCGTCGATGGCCTCGGCCAGGTACTTGTGGGCCAGTCCATGCCCGCAGCCGGGGCAGTAGTGGGTGGCGTGGCCCTTCAGGCCCTCGCCGTGGGAGTGGCGCTCGAACTTGTCGTAGAAGACGCTGCTCTTGCTCATACGCGGGCCTCCTTGTGTCCCAGCACCTGGGCCATGACCTCGTCCTGCTGGGGCAGGATGCCGCCCATGCGGCGCACGGATTCGAATTCGGGGTAGTTGCGGATGCCCGCCTTGCTGAGGGCCAGTCGGACCTCGTCCTCCAGCTGGCCGGCGCTGGCCTCGACCACGACGATCCGCTGGGCGGACGCCATGGCGGATTCCAGCTCGTGGATGGGGAAGGGCCAGAGGGTGATGGGGCGGAAGAGGCCGGCCTTGATGCCCTGGTGGCGCAGCTCCTGGACGCAGCCCTTGGCCATGCGGGCGGGGGTGTTGCAGGCGATGAGGAGCACCTCGGCGTCCTCGCAGAGGAAGCTCTCGGCGCGGGCCTCGACCTCCATGGCCTCGTACTTCCCGTTCAGGTGCTCGTTGTGGGCCTCGAGATCGGTTTCCGTGAGGAAGATCGAGGTGATGACGTTCTTGCGGTGCATGGCGTCGCCGTAGACGGCCCACTTGGGGATGCCGGGCTTGATGAGGTTGTTCGGCAGCTGCACCTTGCCGGTCATCTGGCCCAGGTAGCCGTCGCCCAGGATGATCACGGGGTTGCGGTACTTGAAGCTCAGCTCAAAGGCCAGCATGGTCAGGTCGAGCATCTCCTGGGGCGTGGAGGGGGCCAGGGTGATGGCCTGCGTGTTGCCATGGCCCAGCCCGTGGCAGGCCAGCTTGATGTCCGACTGCTCGGGGGCGATGTTGCCCAGGCCCGGGCCGCCGCGCATGACGTCCACGAAGACGCCCGGCAGTTCCGCGCCGATCATGTAGGAGACGCCCTCCAGCATGAGGCTGAAGCCCGGCGAGGAGGTGAAGGTCATGGTGGGCAGACCCGCGCCGGCCGTGCCGTACATCATGTTCACGGTGGCCACTTCGCTGACTGCCTGGATGAAGGTGCCATCGAGCTTGGGCAGGAACTTGGCCATCAGCTCGGCGCCCTCGGTGGAGGGGGTGATGGGATAGCCGTAGACGTGGCGGCAGCCGGCGAGGAGGGCGCCGAGGGCTGAGGCGTACGTGCCCTTGATGACGAGGGGCTCGGTGGTGGGCAGGGGCAGGATCTCGGAGGGGAGATCCACGGGCTCCTGCGCATCGCTGGGCTTGACGCCGAAGAGCTTGGCCGGGTCCTCCAGCTCGAAGGCCTCCA
>JAJYBX010000108.1 GCA_021778785.1 Acidobacteriota bacterium | reverse complement strand
GGTCGTCCAGGTCGGGCCGCTCCTCGCGGTCCACCTTGATGGGCACGAAGTGGGCATTCAGCACGGCCGCGACCTCGGGGTGTTCGAAACTCTCCCGCTCCATGACGTGGCACCAATGGCAGGCGCTGTAGCCGATGCTCAGGAAGATGGGCTTGTCCTCGGTCCGGGCCTTCACCAGGGCCTCCTCGCCCCAGGGGAACCAGTCCACGGGGTTGTGGGCATGCTGGAGGAGGTAGGGACTGAGGCTGCCGGCGAGGCGATTGGACATTCCTGACTCCGAAGGTCAAGATTATGACCCAAGTCACACCTTCCCGCAGACCCCGTCCAGATTCCCCCGGTAGAATGGGCGTTTGGCCCGGTCCGAGGTTCCATGTTCGACAGCCTTTCCCAGAAGCTCAGCCAGGCCATGAAGGCCCTGCGGGGTGAGACCCGCCTCACGGAAGCCAACCTGGAAGCCGTCCTGCGGGAGGTCCGCATGGCCCTCCTGGAGGCCGACGTCCACGTGGCCGTGGCCCGGACCTTCCTTCAGCGGGTGAAGGAGAAGGCCCTCGGCGCCGAGGTCATGCAGGGCCTCAATCCGGCCCAGGCCTTCATCGACATCGTCCACCGGGAACTGGTGGAGATCATGGGCGGGGAGGCGCCGGACCATCCCCTCGCCTTCGCCTCCAAGCCGCCGACGGTCGTGATGATGGTGGGCCTGCAGGGCGCCGGCAAGACCACCACCTGCGGCAAGCTGGCGGTGTTCCTGAAGAAGCTGGGCCGCTCCCCCCTGCTGGTGCCCGCGGACGTCTATCGGCCCGCCGCCATCGAGCAGCTGCACGTGGTGGCGAAGGACGCCGGCGTGCCCTCCTTCCGCACGGACGAGCAGGATCCGGTCCGCATCTGCGAAGCCGCCCTGGCCGAGGCGAAGCTGAAGGGCTGGGACACGGTCATCCTCGACACCGCGGGCCGCCTGCACCTGGACGAAGCCCTCATGGAGGAGCTGGTCCGCATCAAGGCCACGGTATCGCCCGACGAGATCCTCTTCGTGGCGGACGCCATGACGGGCCAGGACGCGGTCCGCAGCGCCACGGCCTTCCACGAGAAGCTGGGCATCAGCGGCGTGGTGCTCACCAAAACGGACGGCGACACCCGTGGCGGCGCGGCCTTCAGCATCAAGCAGGCCACGGGCTGCCCGCTGAAATTCGTGGGCGAGGGCGAGAAGCTGGAGGACTTCCAGCGCTTCCATCCCGATCGCATGGCCCAGCGCATCCTGGGCATGGGCGATGTGCTGTCCCTGATCGAGCACGCCAAGGACAAGCTCGACGAGAAGGACACCGAGGCCATGGCCCAGCGCCTGGCCAAGAACCAGTTCACCCTGGAGGACATGCGCAAGCAGTTCCAGCAGGTGCAGAAGCTGGGCTCCATGAACAAGATCCTGGGCATGCTGCCGGGCATGGGCCAGATGAAGGACCAGATCGCCCAGGTGGCCACGGACAAGCGCCTGAAGCACATGGAGGCCATCCTGAACTCCATGACCCCCCGGGAGCGGGCCAACCACAACCTCCTGGACGCCAAGCGCAAGCGCCGCGTCGCCGCGGGTTCCGGCCGTCCCGTCAGCGAGATCAACCAGCTCCTCAAGCAGTACGTCGAGGCCAAGAAGCTCATGGGTCAGATGAACGATCCCAAGTTCATGAACCGCATGCAGCGCATGGCCGGGGCGATGAAGGGTAAGCTTCCCTTCTAGTCACCGGCACCAGGGAGGATCCGATCACCGCAGCACGAGGGTCCGGCTTCTATCTCAAGGCGGGCGGAGCCCTGGCCTTCATGGCTGTGGCGGGGCTGCTGTTCTGGATCCGCGTGGCCCCGGGGCCGGGAATCCGGCGGGTGCTGCTCATCCCCGCCACGACCCAGGCCGCGGACCCGGCCCTGGACCAGGGCCTGGAGACGCTCCTCTCCGACCACCTCGAGGTCCTCGCGGGCGCCGCGGTCATCCACCTTCCCTCCGTGCCTTCGGGGCCGGAGCTGGACCGGCTGCCCGAAGGCACCCTCCTGATGACCTTCAAGGGGCGCCGGGAGGGCGATCGGCTGGCCCTCGCCACGACCTGGACGACCCGGGAACGGCTGAAGCTGCGGGAGCCCTGGGTCTCCGATGATCCCGACCCCCTGTTCCCGGCCGAGGCCTTCGCCCGCTGGGTGGACCATTGGCCCTTCAGCCGGCGGTTCCCGGGCCGGAAGGCCCTGGTCCCCCGGGACCCCGCCCACGCCTGGGAGCTGCTGCGGATCCTGTCCATCACCGAGGATTCGGAGGCCACGCGGAACCTGGCGGCCTCCCGGGCGCTGGCGGAAGCGGAACCCGGCTGCGCCCCCGCCTGGGCCGCCCTGGGTGACCACCTCTACCGGAGCCTGTGGGTGGATCCGGAGGCGGCAGGCAGCGGCCTCAACGCCCGCATGGACCAGGCCTTCGCCCGCGCCCTGGAACTCATCCCCGGTTACCCCCGGGCCACCTACCTCCGGGCCCTCATGCTCACGGACATCGGCGACCAGCGCCGGGCCCTCCAGTCCCTCATCCCGGCCGCACGCCGGCGACCGGACGTGCCCGACCTCTACCTGGGCTTCGCCTACGCCGGCCGCACGGCGGGCCTGCTGGAGGGCGCAAAGCGGGCCCTGGCCCGACGCCAGCGGATCCTGGGGACCCTGGCGGACCCCTCCCCCTGGTCCGCGGAGACCACCTACCTCTACCTGGGCGACACCGCGGCCTTCGAGCAGGACCTGGAGCGGGCCCGCGCCACAAGGCTGGACGCCAGCCTGCTCTTCTACCAGGGCCACCTCGCCCTTCTGAAGGGGCAGCGGGACCGGGCCCTCGCCTTCATGAAGGAGGGGAGCGGATTCCAGGGCGGTCCCATCCCCTTCCAGGATCTGTGCCGGGCCTACCAGGCCCTGCTGGAGGGGAGGGTGCGGGACGGGCTGGCCGGACTCCGCCAGGTGGACCAGGTGCGTGGGCAGCTCCGGATTCCCGACGGCGAATGGACCTTCAAGGAAGCCGAGGCCTATGCGCTCCTGGGAGATGCCAACCGGGCCGTGGACTGCGCCACCCGGGCCTTCGTGCAGGGCTTCAGCTGCGCCCGCTGGTACGAGAACGCCCCTTTCCTGGCGGCGGTCCGGGCCCACCCCCGGTGGCCCACCCTCCACCGGAACATCCAGGAGCGCCAGGCCCTCCTGGAGGCCGACTTCCCCCCTTCCGCCTTCACCCCGTGATCCTTGCACTTTCGACTTGGGATATCCCGATTCCCGCGCTACACTGACCCGCTCAGGGAGTGTCCATGCTGTCCATCCGTCTCGCTCGCAATGGTGCCAAGAAGCGGCCCTTCTACCACATCGTCGTCTCCGAGAACGACCGCATCCCCACCGGCCGCGCCGTGGAGGTGCTGGGCTTCGTGAACCCCATCGCCGGTTCCGGCGAAGCGGTCCGCATCGATGCCGAGAAGGCCAAGAGCTGGCTCCAGAAGGGCGCCCAGCCCTCCAAGACCGTCCTCGATCTGTTCAAGAAGAACCAGATCCTCTAGACCGGTTTCCGTTCCGCGAAAGCCGGGCCAGGGTCCGGCTTTTGTCGTATTTCCGCTTGGAGCGACCATGGATCTCGAAGCCTTCCTGGGCGACGTCATCACCCCCCTGCTGGACCACCCGGAGGCCTTCCGCGTGGAGATCACGGGCGAGGGCCGGAAGCGGGATGTGCTGGTGTATGCCGATCCCGGCGACCGGGGCCGCATCATCGGCAAGCACGGGCGCATGATCAGCGCGCTGCGCACCCTCTGCAAGACCGCCGGCGACAAGGCCGGCCTGTCGGTCAACCTCGAGCTGTTCGACGAGGACGAGGCGCAGGAGAACTGATGCTCCTCGCCGGCCACCTCGCCCGGGTCCAGGGCCTCAAGGGCGAGTTCCTCTTCCACGCCGTCATGGATGAGCCCGAACGGCTGGAGGCCATGGCCGGTCTCGTGCTGGCCCCTCCTCAGCTGGATCTGGAACGCGGGGACCCGGTTCCCCCCGCGCGCCCGATCTCCGTGCGCAGCTTCCGCTGGCACCAGGACCGTCCCTGCCTGGCCTTCCAGGACGTGCCGGACCGCACGGCCGCCGAGCCTCTCAAAGGCTGGGCCCTTTGGATGCCCGAAGCGGCCGCCGAACTGCCCGAAGGCGAAAGCTTCCGCCACGACTGGATCGGCTGCGACGTGTTCATCGGTGGGCATCTCGCAGGCGAGGTGCTGCGCCTGGACCCGACCCCCATGGGCTACGACATGGTGATCCTGCGCGACCTGCGGCCCGGACGCACCGGCCAGCGGGAAGTGCCCTACATCAAGGCCTGGTGGACCCTGGACTTGCCCAACCGGAGGCTGGAGCTGGATCCACCGCCGGGCCTCCTGGATCTGGACCTGCCCTGAGCTAAAGCCAGATGAGCGGGACCAGACCCAGCAGGGCCAGGCCACCCAGCAGCCCCAGGCTCCAGAGCCCCGTCCGGCCCTTGGCGAAGCCGTAGGCGTAGACGCCCTTCACGAGGTTGTTGCTGGCGGCGCTGACGGCGATGCTGCAGGCCGCCAGGTGGAGGGAGGTCGATACCCCCGCGGCATGCGTCATGCCCATGATGAAGGGGGTCACATCCGTGAGGCCCATCAATCCCGCCACGGAGTACACCCCGTTCCGTCCCAGGTAGGTGATGGCCAGCTGGGTGACGATCAGCATCACGACGAACACGGCGGCGAAGAAGAAGGCCGCCCGGAGTTCCAGCGGGTTGTGGGGGTGGGCCGCCTCGGGGGTGTCCGTGGCCTCGGGATCGTGCAGGCGGTACACGAACCAGCCGCCGAGGGCCGAGACGGCCGTCAGGATCAGGAACCACGGCGCCAGGACCAGGGCGAGGTCGCGGTTGAACATCCAGACCAGGGCCAGGATCTTGAGGTACATGGCCGCCGAGGCCACCACGATGCCGCCGGTGTACTCGTGGGGGCGCTGCCCGGCGGCGGCGCGCTTGGCCAGGACCACCGTGATGACCGTGCTGGAGTAGAAGCCGCCCAGGATGGCCGAGAGGAAGATCCCGCCCCGGTCCTTGAAGGCCTTCAGCAGCACGTAGCTCGCGTAGGAGACGCCGCTCACGGCCACCACCACGAGCCAGGTCTTGAAGGGATTGATCCGGAAGGGGCCCAGGTCGCGGTTCGGCACCATCGGCAGGATCACGGCGGACAGCAGGAGGAACTTCGTGAAGGCGGCGACCTCCTCGGGCCGGATGCGCTGGGTGAGCCCCTCCAGGGCCTCCTTCAGTTCCAGCAGCAGGAGGCTCACCACCACCAGCGTGCAGGCGAACCACAAGTGGCCCGTGTACACCAGGGCGCCCACGAGATAGACCAGCAGGCCCGAGAGCTCGGTGGTGATGCCCGCCTCGGTGGTCTGCTGCAGCTTGTGGAGGTAGGACACCAGCATGAAGGCGCCCACCACCAGGAAGCCCAGGAGCATGCCGAAGAGGTTGCCCCCGGAGAGGAGGGACACCACGTAGCCCACCAGTCCCAGCAGCGGGAAGGTGCGCACGCCGCCGAAGACCCGCTTCCCGCCCCGCTTGAGCTCCTCCCGCTCCAGCCCGATCAGGAAGGAGAGGAAGAGCACGAGGCCGAGGTTCAGGGCCTCGGGCGGAATCGCGGACAGCAGCTGGTCGAGCACGCGGTACCTCGGGGCGACGGGATGCCCCCCAGAGTGCCCCCGTTGTCCGGGATGCGGAAGGGGCCCCCGTCAGACTCCCGCCGCCTTCAGGGTCAGCACGAACTTCTGGATGCCGGCCAGGAGCATCTCGATGGCCATGGCGGTGAGGACGAGGCCCATGAGCCGCTCGAAGGCCAGGGTCACCTGCTCCCCGCGGAAATCCGCGATCTTCTCGGCGAAGCCGAGGACCACGGCGGAGACGGCCATGGCCACTGCGAGGGCGCCGATCCACTCCCAGACCCGTCCCGGCTCGCGGGAGACCAGGAGCAGCACGGTGGCGATGGCCGAGGGCCCGGCGATGAAGGGGATGGCCAGGGGCACCAGGAAGGGCTCGCCATGCACCCGGTGGCCCGAGGCGCCCTCCGGGTGCGGGAAGATCATCTTCAGGGCGATGAGGAAGAGGATCACGCCCCCGGCGATGCCCATGGAGGTGTCCGTGAGGTGCATGAGCGCCAGCACCCGGCGGCCGAAGAGCATGAAGAAGAGCAGGATGGCGGAGGCGAAGAGGACCTCCCGCACGATGATCCGCTGGCGCCGGGCGGGATCCACCTGGCGCAGCAGCCCGATGAACATGGGGATGTTGCCCAGGGGGTCCGTGACCAGGATCAGCAGCACGACGGCGGAGACGAAGGAGGAGGTTTCCACGGGCTAGGCCCGTCCCCGGATCTTCATCGCCCACCAACGCAGCCCCACGAAGAGGAAGCGCCAGTCCTTGAAGAACTCGGGCGGCTTGCCCTCCGCCGCGTGGCCGGCGAACTGGAGGATCCAGCCCGCCACGAAGAGGCCGAGCCCCGCCTTCCAGAGCCCGGGCAGGATGAGGGAAAGGAGGAGCAGCAGGATCCCCAGGGTCACCGTGGGGATACCCACGGTGTGGCAGGCCCGGTTCACCGGATGCTGATGGCTCCGGGCGTACTCGGCGATCCAGTCCGCCATGGGCCGTCCGCCGAGCGCCATCGTCACCTCACCTCAGGTCCAGGTCGAAGGGCAGGCGGGCGTAGACGCCCTGGGGATCGTTCAGGGAGGAGAGCAGC
>JAJYBX010000107.1:3132-6757 GCA_021778785.1 Acidobacteriota bacterium | reverse complement strand
GGAATGCCGCTCCAGCTGCAGCTGCATCTCCCGCCGCTCGCGGACGTCGATCTCCGTGGGGCGGCTGTCGATCTGCATGCGCACGGCGCTGGCGGCCTCGTCCATGAGGTCCACGGCCTTGTCGGGCAGGAAGCGGTCGGCGATGTAGCGCTGGCTGAGCTGGGCGGCGGCCACCAGAGCCGCGTCCTGGATGCGCACGCCGTGGTGCAGTTCGTAGCGCTCCTTCAGGCCCCGCAGGATGGAGATGGCGTCCTCCACGGAGGGCTCCTCCACCATCACGGGCTGGAAGCGCCGCTCGAGGGCGGCGTCCTTCTCGATGTGCTTGCGGTACTCGTCCAGGGTGGTGGCGCCGATGCAGCGCAGCTCGCCCCGCGCCAGGGCGGGCTTCAGCAGGTTGGCGGCGTCCATGCCCCCGGAGACGGCGCCCGCGCCCACCAGCAGGTGCAGTTCGTCGATGAAGAGCACCACCTGGCCCTCGGCCTTTTCCACCTCCTGGATGACGCCCTTCAGGCGCTCCTCGAACTGGCCCCGGTACTGGGTGCCGGCCACCAGGGCGCCCATGTCGAGGCCCATGACCCGCAGCCCCTTCAGGCTCTCGGGCACGTCGTTCCGGGTGATGCGCTGGGCCAGGCCCTCCACGATGGCGGTCTTGCCCACGCCCGGCTCGCCGATGAGCACGGGGTTGTTCTTGGTGCGCCGTGAGAGCACCTGCAGCACGCGGCGGATCTCCTCGTCGCGCCCGATGACGGGGTCCAGCTTCCCGGCCTCCGCCTGGGCCGTGTAGTCCTTGGCGTAATTCTCCAGGCTGGCGAACTTTTCCTCAGCTTTCTCGTCCTCCACCTTGGAGCCCTTGCGGACCTCGCGGATGGCGGTCTCCAGCTTCTTCCGGTCCAGGCCGAAGCGGTCGAGGACCTTGCGTGCATCCGTGTGGGCGTTGGCGAAGGCGAGCAGCAGGGCGTCCGTGGCCAGGAAGCGGTCGCCCAGGCCCCGCCCCGTGTCGCTGGCCACCTCCAGGAAGTGCCGGAAGCCCGCGCCGATCTGCGGCTCCGCCCCGCCCACGGCCCGGGGCAGCTTGGCCACCAGTTCCTCGGCCGCGTCAGCCAGCCCCTGCATGGCTTCGGGGGCCAGTCCTGCCCGCTCCAGCAGGGGACGCAGCCCGGCCTCGGGGGCAGTCAGGGCCAGGAAGAGATGGGGGGGCACCAGTTCCGGATGCTGGTCCGCCACGGCCCGTTCGCGGGCGGCCACCAGGGCGTCATTGGCTTTCTGGGTGAAGGGGAGGAGGGACATGGAACACCTCGGATTCCATGATGATTTAAATATGATGTCTATGCACTAAAATTTTCTTCTAAAAATTAATCTAATGCTCTCCTCGCAGCTTCCCACTTTAGCGCGGGATTGAGCCCCAGCGCCTTCGCCGCGAGGGCGCGGGCCTCCCCGATGCGGCCTTCCTGCCTCGCGAGATCCGCCGCCAGGAGCTGGGTCCAGCCATCCCAGGGACGGGCCTTGGCGGCGGCCCGGAGGGCCGCAGCAGCGCCGGGATCCAGGGGTAGCCTCAGCTCCCGGGTAGCCTCGAGGGTCAGGGCGCCCCAGGCGATGCGCAGCCCGGTATTCCCCGGCGCCGCCGCCACGGCCCGCCTCTGGAGGCTCAGGGCCTGGCGGGCCAGGGCGGCATTCCGGCTGGCCCGGGCGGAGAGCATGTGCTCGCGGGCCTGGGCCGCCAGGGCTTCGGCGTCCCCCGGCCGCTGGGCGAGGATCCCCTGGATCTCCCTCCGCGCCTCGGCCAGGTCGGCTCCGGCCTCGCGGTTCCGGTCCCAGGCCGCACGGTCCAGGAGGGTCGAGACCAGGCCGAGCCGGGACTGGAGCGAGGAGGGCTGGAGGGCCAGCCCCTTCCGGTGGCTGCGGAGGGCCTCGGCCAGCGCGGGACGGGGATCCGCGCCGGTCCAGGCCTGGTACTGGGCGAGGGTCTGGTAGGCCGCCCCCTCGCTGAAGTCGTGGCCGACCCAGGGACGGAGGGCGGAGGCGGCCTCCAGCATCCCGGCGGCCGTCTGGACTTCGGCGGAGGGGTCCTTCCCGGTCATGAGCTGGCGTTCGCCCCGGAGGGCGTGGATGTTGCCCAGCGCATCCAGGAGGTAGTCGTGCAGGCGCGGTTGTTCGAGGGCCTTCTGGAGGCCGGCTTCCGCCCGCGCGAGGAAGGGCTCCGGATCCCGGCCCTGGGCCATCTCGCGCTCGGCCCGGTTGCGCAGCACGGTGGCCCAGTTCACCCAGAGGGCCGCTTCCGCGGGCCGGAGCTGCAGGGCCTTCTCCGCGTCCGCCGCGGCGGCATCCAGCTCGGCCGCGGGATCCTCGCCGAGGTTCAGGAGGTGGGTGGCCCAGCGCCGGTGGATGGCGGTGCTGAAGCTGCGGGCGCGCCAGCTGTCCGGGTCCACCTCCAGCGCCTCCCTGACGGGGCGGAGCGCCCAGTCCCGGTCCGCGGCCGTGGCCTGGCCCTGATCCAGTTTCAGGCCGAGGAGCGCGAAGCGGCGCTGGGCCTCCTCCACCAGGGGCTCGGGCGCGCTGCGGGCCCGGTCCTGGGCGGCGGCGAGGCAGGCGCCTTCGCGCTCCATCTGGGCGAGGGCCTCGTTCCGCTGCCCGGCGGCGAGGAGGCTCAGGGCCAGTTCCTTGCGGGTCTCGGCCTCCAGCAGCCAGGGCTCGGAGAACCAGGGCTGGCTGGCCTGGGCCTCCTTCGCCTTCTGCAGCGCCTCCTCGAAGCGGCCCTGGACAAGCGCGAGCAGGCCCTCGGCATAGGCGGATCCCTCCAGGCTGCGGCCCTGCGCCTCGCGCAGGAGGGCCAGGGCGGGGCTCCGGAGGGTGGGTTCCAGGTCCCGGCGGCGCTCCTCCAGGGCCTGGCCGTGGAGGCCCTCGAGCTCCGCCACGTAGAGGCGGGCCAGGGTCGTGCCCAGGGCCTGGGCGGCATCGGGATCCCTGGGCGCCGCCTTCCGGGCGGCCTCAAGCTGGACGCGGGCCTTCTCCAGGTCGCCCAGGGCCAGGTAGCCGCGGCCCAGGGCCAGCCGGGCAGGCCCCTGGGCCCACCGCCCCTGCCGCCCGGTCTCCGCCTGGAGCCGGGCGAGCTCGCTCCGGACCTCCTGGAGCTCCCGGCTCGCGTCGTGGCGGGGCAGGCTGCGCACCTGGAAGATGCGGCCATCGAGCCGTTCCACCTCCTGGGCCAACTGCTGGGCGAACCGCGCCTGGGACCGGGCCCGCAGGGCGGAGGAGAGGCCGTAGCCGGCGGCGAGGAGGAAGGCGGCCAGGAGGGCGGCCACCAGGCGGTTCTTGCGCAGGTGCTTGCCCGCGCGGTAGGCGAGGGAGGGCCGCCGGGCGAGGATGGGATCGCCATCCAGGAACCGGCGGAGGTCCTCGCCGAAGGCCCGGGCGGAGTCGTACCGCCGCTCGGGCGCCTTCTCCAGGGCCTTGAGGATGATGGTCTGGAGGTCCTGGGGGATCTCGGGCGCCAGGCGGGAGGGCGGCGGGGGCTCGTCCTCCGCGATGCTCCGCAGGAGGGCCAGCGGCGTCTCGCCCCGGAAGGGCGGCGCGCCCGTCAGGCTTTCGTAGAGCAGCGTGCCGAGGGCGTAGACATCGGAACGGCGGT
>JAJYBX010000107.1:0-3122 GCA_021778785.1 Acidobacteriota bacterium | reverse complement strand
CACCTTGTCCGCCCGGCCCAGGGCCTGCTCTGGGCTCAGGTACATGGGCGTGCCCATGATGGCGTCGGCGTGGGTGCGCGAGGCGCTGTCCAGGTCCCGGGCCACGCCGAAGTCCATGAGGTAGGGGTGCCACCCCCCATCCTGCTTCTGCAGCATCACGTTGCCGGGCTTCACGTCCCGGTGGACGATGCCCGCGCGGTGGCAGGCGTGCAGTGCCTCCGCCACCTGGAGGAGGACATCCACCTTGGCGCGGAGATCGAGCCGCTCCCGGGCCTCGCGCAGGGTCGGGCCGTCCACGAACTGCATGACGAGGTAGGGGTGGCCCAGGGCCTCGCCGGCCTCGAAGATGTGGCAGACGTTCGGATGCTCCACCTGGGCCTGGGCCCGGGCCTCCTGGAGGAAGCGCGCCGTGTCCTCCGGCTCCAGCCGCTTGAGGAACTTGAGGGCCACGGTGCGCTGCAGCTGGCGGTCGAAGGCCCGGTAGACGACGCCCATGCCGCCCTCGCCAACGACTTCCAGGGCCTCGTACCGGCCGTCGTCCCGCAGCGGGAAGCGGGCCAGCAGTTCTTCGCGGTCCAGGCCGGGCACCGGGGCGCCGGAGTCGCGGGAGGACCCGTCGACCCGGTGGAGCCCGGTGATCTCGTGTCCCGTCTCCGGCGTCGCGGCGGTCCAATCGCCCGTCGCTCCAGGGGAGCCGGCTGGAGGGGGCGGAGGATCCGGAACGTGATCGGTCATGGGGTGGCCCCCAGGATAGTCGCCCCCGGGGGGGGCGGCCATGGTCGATCCTGCCGGTTCCTGAGGCGGAGGCTGGTCGCGAGGCGGAGGCGAGCGGAGATAAAATTTCGATATCGAGTGATTGGTTATTAATTTTTTACCATTTTCTACTTGAGGGGCATCTTCGGGTCCCCTAGCCTTGTCCTGTCATCCCGTTGGAACGCAGATTCCCGGACTGATGGCTCCCCAACCGCCTCTGGGCCCGCGTCCGCGCCTCGGTCCGGATTCAGGAGCCGCTATCGCCGTGCCTCACCTCGGCCCCTCCATGGGGGGGTAGGTCGGGTCCACCACCCAATATCGTCCGGCCGGACCCTTCCGGGTTCCCTGGGCCGGGCTCTAGCTCCAAGGAGCCATCATGCGTCACCTCATCACCCTCGCCCTGGTCGCCGCAGCCCCGGCGCTCTTCGCCAACGGCAACAGCGCCACCGCCACCGCCACGGTGGGCGTCAAGATCGTGGCCCCCATCGCCCTGGTGAACCCCGACCAGTCGAAGCTGGACTTCGGGATGGTCACGGTCTCCGACCCGACGCTTCCCATCAAGGTCGTGTTCCCCGGCGGCGCGAACGCCATCTCCTCCTACGAGAACTGCGACCCCTATGCCAACGGCGCGAACAAGGGCAGCCAGGCCTGGTTCCACGTCCGCAAGGATCACGACCTCGGCTGGGGCAATGTGAACATCAGCGTGCCTCCCACGGTGGACCTGGGCCACGGCGTCCTGGTCACGACCGATTCCACCGTCCTGCAGCCCTGCTTCACCCTGAACGGCCAGCCGGCCTTCCTCAGCAACACGACCCAGGACGACATGAAGCATTTCTGGGTGGGCGGCACCCTCGACGCCCCCGCGAACACGTACGGCGCGTTCTCGGCGATCATGACCGTCACGGCCAGCTACCAGTGATCGTTCCTCCTGAACTGGTGAGGTGAACGCCTCATCCCATCCGGAGCAACCCATGCAAACCGCTGCACGCCTTCTCCTCCTGCCCGTCCTCACATGCGGGCCGATCTGGGCAGGCGGCAACAGTTCCTCCGCGCATTCGACTGCGGGCATCACGATCGTCCGGCCGATCCTCATGAGGAAGACCCAGGACCTCTACTTCGGGGCCCTCCTCGTGGATCCGGCCTCACCGGGCGGCGCGATCAAGCAGCATGCGGCCTTCGGGGGAGGCACGAGGGAAGGGGACCCTGCGGGGGTGACCCAGGTCGCCCTGAGCACTGAGCACTGGCACAACGCAGAGTTCGAGATCCGAGGTGAACCCGGCGCCAATTTCTCCGTCCACATGCCCAGGGGGACCATCCAGATCAGTGCCCCGTCCCCCTCGGCGACATCGTCCCTTCCCGTGGTGGCCCTGAACTACTACGCGGAAAGCGCGATCGACCCGGGCGGGATGACCAGGATCTGGATCGGAGGGACGCTCCAGCTTCCCGCGAATCCATCTCCAGGCCATTACACGGCGCTCTTCCCCGTGACTGTCGCCTACTACTGATCCACGTCGATGCGTTTCAAATCGTCCACCAAGGGGCCACCTGGTCAGCCGGGGTGGCCCCTTCCGTGCCTGGAAACAAACCTCTCTCTGGTAGGGACAACATGAGAATCCCATCCCCCATCAAACTGCTCCTCCTCGGCTGTCTGGCGGGCTCCTGGGTCCTCGGCCAGGGGCCGACCCAACCTCCCGGAGCCTCCCAGATCCCCGGCAAGGGCGTGGGCGACCTCACCATCCTGCCCACGCGGGTGGTGCTGGAAGGGCGCGTCCGGGCGGGGGAGGTCCTGCTGAAGAACGCGGGAAAGGAGACCGCCACCTACCGGATCTTCCTCCAGGAGATGGAAATGACGCCGGAGGGCCGGCTCCAGGGCCGCACGAAGGGCCCGGGGGAGCTGACGGCGGCGGACGTCGTCCGCTTCTCCCCCCACCAGGTGGACCTCGCCCCGGGGGAAGCCCAGGTGGTCCGCATCCAGGTCCGCAAACCCGAGAATCTCCCCGCTGGGGAATACCGCTCCCACATGGTCTTCCAGGGGATCCCCCCGGTGGAGGCACCCGTCTCCACCGATCCCGCGGCGGAAACGAAGGGCCTCTCCATCTCCATCAAGCCGGTCTACGGGATCTCCATTCCCATCATCGTGCGGCACGGGGAGACCCAGGCCAGCCTGAAGCTCGCGAACCTCGCCTTCCACGGGGTGCCCAGCGACCAGTACCTTCCAGCCTTGACCCTGGACATCCTGCGGCAGGGCAACCGGAGCGTCATGGGTGACATCGAGGTCGTGGTGGTGTCCGGCGGGCCGCTCAAGAAGGGGACCGTCGTCGGCACCAACAAGGGCGTGGCGGTCTATTCGAACCTCCCGGCCCGGAACG
>JAJYBX010000106.1 GCA_021778785.1 Acidobacteriota bacterium | reverse complement strand
GGCTGGAAGGAAAACGGCCCAGCGCATCCACTGGGCCGTCCATGAATCCCATACGCCTTATCTTTCCTAACCCGGAACGCGCAGCGTTCCGGGCCGAGCCGTCACAGCCCCAGCACCTTCCGAACCTCCGCCTCCAGCTGGCCCTCGCGGATCTCGGCCAGGTCGTAGCGGACGCGGGTCATGGGCTTGCTCACCTTGAGGACGCGGGTGAGGTCGATGGGCGTGGCGCTCAGCACCACGTCGCAGGGGGTGGCCTCGATGGTGGCCTGGAGGTCCCGCACCTGTTCCTCGCCGTAGCCCATGGCGGGCAGGATGCCCTGGGCGTTGGGGTACTTCCGGTAGGTGGCGGCGATGGAGGCTACCGCGTAGGGCGTGGGGTCCACGATCTCCTGCGCGCCCATGGCCTTGGCCGCCACGACACCGGCGCCGTAGGTCATGGAGCCATGGGTGAGGGTGGGACCGTCCTCGATCACCAGGGCGCGCTTGCCCTTCACCATGCCGGGATCGGCGCAGGTCACGGGGCTGTTGGCCCGGATGACGCGGGCCTTGGGATTCACCTTCGCCGCGTTCTCCTCGATGGACTGGATGTCCGCCTCCTTGGCGCTGTCGCACTTGTTGATGAGGATGACGCCGGCCCGGCGGAAGTTGGCCTCGCCGGGGTGGTAGCCCATCTCGTGGCCGGGGCGCAGGGGGTCGGCGATGCAGATGTGCAGGTCGCTCCGGTAGAAGGGCAGGTCGTTGTTGCCGCCGTCCCAGAGGATGACATCGGCCTCCTGCTCCGCCTGGCGAATGATCTGCTCGTAGTCCACGCCCGCGTACACCACGAAGCCGTTGTCGATGTGGGGCTCGTACTCCTCGCGCTCCTCGATGGTGCACAGGTGCTTGTCGAGGTCGCCGTAGTCGGCGAAGCGCTGGCAGGCCTGCTTCGCGAGGTCGCCGTAGGGCATGGGGTGGCGGATGGCGACCACCTTCTTGCCGAGCTTCTTGAGGATGTTGCTGATGTAGCGCGTGGTCTGGCTCTTGCCCGCGCCGGTGCGCACGGCGGTGATGCCGATGACGGGCTTCGTGGACTGGATCATGGTCTTGTCCGCGCCCAGCAGTTCGAAGTCGCAGCCCAGGGCGATGCAGAGGCTGGCCAGGTGCATGACGGTGGCGTGGGGCACGTCCGAGTAGGAGAACACGGCCACGTCGGGTTTCTCGCGCTGGATGAGGGCCACCAGCTCGGACTCGTCCACGATGGGGATGCCCTTCGGGTAGAGCTTTCCGGCCAGCACGGCCGGGTAGCGGCGGCCCTCGATGCCCGGGATCTGGGTGGCGGTGAAGGCCACCACCTGGAAGGCGGGGTTGTCCCGGTACACGGTGTTGAAGTTGTGGAAGTCGCGTCCGGCGGCTCCCAGGATGACGACGCGGCGTGGCGGCATGACCCTTACCCTTCGGTCCAGCGATGCGCCGACACGCTCGGGAGTGGCAGTCCTGGCGGCACCGCGACCAGGGGAGGATAGACCCCTTCCAGCGGGATGGAAGCCTGGGTTGTGGCCTGCGTCACAGGAGGGGGATGGGTCTATGCTTTTCCCATGCCCAGTCCAGCCTCCCTCGCGGCCTTCCTCCGGCGCCGGCGCCGCCTGATCCTGGTCCTGGCCGGCCTCTACGCCCTGTGGATCCTGGCGGGCTTCCTCCTCGTGCCCCGGCTGGTGCGGCCCCGCGTCGAGCGGGCGCTGGCGGAGGCCACCCACCGGAAGGCCACTCTGGCGCGGGTGCGCTTCAACCCCTTCAACCTGGCCATGACCTTCGAGGGCCTGCGGATCCCCAGCCGCAGCGGCGGCGACTGGATCAGCCTGCGGCGCCTCTACGTGAACGCGCGGTTCTGGCCCCTGCTGGCCCGCACGGCCGCCTTCTCGGTGGTGGAGGTGGATGGCCTGGACGTGCGGACGGTGCTCGACGCCCAGGGCCACCTGAACTTCCAGGACCTGCTGGAGGAGCCCGCCGCGAAGCCGGAGCCCGATGCGAAGCCCTCCGCCTGGACCGTGGCCATCGGCACCTTCCAGCTGCGCGGGGCCCGGCTGGCCTTCGAGGACCACAGCACGGCCACGCCCTTCCGCACCGCCTTCGGCCCCGTGAACCTGCGGGTGGATGGCATCCGCACCCAGGTGGGCCACCAGAGCGGCTACGCCCTGGACGCCTGGACCGAGGCGAGGGAGCACCTGGTCTGGAAGGGCGAGATCGGCTTCGAGCCCTTCGCCTCCACGGGCCACCTGGCGGTGGAGAACCTGCAGCTGCCCAAGTACCGCCCCTACGAGCAGGAGCAGGTGGCCACGGAGATCCGCAGCGGCACGGCCACCCTCGGCGCCACCTACCGCTTCGAGTGGGCCCCGGGCCGCCACCGCTTCGAGCTGTCGGACCTGGGCCTGGCCCTGCGGAACGTGGCCATCGCCGAGCCCGGCGCGGCCCGGCCCGCCGTGGAGCTCCCCGCCCTCGACCTGAAAGACGGCCGGGCCGATCTGCTGGCCCCCTCGGTGGAGATCGGGTCCATCGCGGCCCAGGGCGGCACGCTGCGCGTGCAGCGGGGGAAGGACGGCGCCCTCAACCTCGCGCGCATGTTCACCCCCAAGCCGAAGCCCAAGGCCCCGGACGAGAAGCCCCTCACCCTGAAGGTCCGCAGCCTGGACCTGACGGGCTTCAGCGTGGGCTGGGACGACCAGCTGCCCGCCCGGCCCGTGGCGGCCGAGGCCAAGGATGTGGCCCTGCACCTGGGGGACCTGAGCCTCGATCCGGCCGCCTCCTCCACGCTCGCCCTGTCCCTGCGCCTGGGGGGCGGGACGCTCAAGGCCGAGGGCAAGCTGTCGCCCCTGAAGCCCGCGGGGGACCTGGCCCTGAAGGTGGACGCCCTCGACCTCGCCCCCTGGGACCCCTACCTGGACGGCGCCCTGGACGCCCGGCTGGATCGCGGCAGCTTCGGCTTCGACGGCCGCGTGACCTTCGCCTTCCCCGGCACGAAGCAGGACGGCGCGACAGTGAAGGGCGACGCCACCGTGCGCGATTTCCAGATGCACGACACCGCCTTCAACGAGCCGTTCATCCGCTGGACGCGCCTGCAGGTGGCGGGCCTCGACCTGCGGACCGAGCCCCTGTCCTGCGCCGTGAAGCAGGTGGCCTGGACCGATCCCGAGGGCCGGCTGGTGGTGGGCCCCGACGGCACCACCAACGTGGCCCATGCCCTGCGCCAGGGCACCGAGGCCAAGCCCGCGGGCGTGGCGGCCTCCGCCGTGCCGGCCACCCCCGCCGCCGCGCCGGACATCGCCATCGGGAAGCTGGCCATCACCGGCGGGCGGCTGAGCTTCGTGGACCGCTCCCTGCAACCCAACGCCGCCCTGCTGCTGAGCGACCTCCAGGGCAGCTACCTGGGCCTCTCCAGCCGGCCCGAGGCCAGCTCGAAGGTGGATTTCACGGGCCGGGCCGGGGGCCTGGCGCCCGTCACCATCCAGGGCCACGCCATGCCCCTGCGCCACGACCTCGACACCGATGTGACCCTGAAGATCCACGGCGCGGACCTCACGGACTTCACGCCCTACACGGGCAAGTACCTGGGCTACGCCGTGCAGAAGGGCAAGCTGGAGGTGGACGCCCGCCTGCGCATCCAGCAGCGGAAGCTCGATTCCGAGAACGCCGTGAAGCTCGACCAGTTCTACCTGGGCGACAAGGTGGCGAGCCCCGACGCCACGCACCTCCCCGTGAAGCTGGGCCTGGCGCTCCTGCGGGACCGCCACGGCGTCATCGCCATCGACCTGCCCATCCAGGGCAGCCTGGACGACCCCGACATCAAGTACGGGAAGCTGGTCTGGCAGGCCATCTTCAACGTGCTGGGGAAGATCGCCACCTCGCCTTTCACCCTCGTCGGCAAGCTCTTCGGGAGCGACGCGGGCGACCTCAGCCAGGTGGCCTTCGCCCCGGGGTCGGATGCCCTGGACGCCGCCGCCACGGCCAAGCTGCAGGCCCTGGCCAAGGCCCTCGCCGAGCGGCCGGCTCTCACCCTGGAGGCCCTGGGCGTGGCCGATCCCGGTCAGGACGGCGGGGCCTTCCGCAGGGCCGGGCTGGAGGCTCTCCTGCGCCGCACCCGCGCCGCGGCCCTGAAGCTGCCGGACGCCACCGCCGCCGTGCCCGCCGCCGAGCGGGACCGGTGGGTGAAGGCGGCCTTCGATGCGGCCTTCCCCCCCGCGGCGCCCGTCAAGGGCAGCCAGCCCGCGCCGCCGCCCCCGCCGACCGAGATGGAGAGCCGCCTCCTGGACACGGTGAAGGTGGATCCCGCCGACCTCGCGACCCTGGCCGATGCCCGCGCCAAGCGCGTGCTCGGCTGGCTGCTGGATACCGGCAAGGCCGACCCCGCCCGCGTCTTCCAGGTGCGGGAGGGCGCCCCCGCCGCCGGACCAGCCGTGGTGTTCACCCTGAAGTGAGCCCACCGGGGGTCAAGGATCTCCACGAAGGACACGAAGGGGAAGACAAGGTCACGAAGGGGAAAGACAAGGTCACGAAGGGGATCCGTCGCGAACCATGAGTCATCCAGCCCCATCAAGGTGGGAAGGGAGGCGGATCCTTGGTGCCCTTCTGAGCGCCCGCAGGGCGTCTTCGTGTCCTTCGTGGAGAGCCTTTCGGAAGGGTGGGTCCGGCCTCACCGGAAGCCCTGCACCCGCGCGATGCCCAGCTTCTTCATGCGGCTCTGCAGGGTGGTGGGCTTGAGGCCCAGGCGCTGGGCGGCGCCGCCGGGGCCATAGACCTTGCCCCGGCTGGCCTCCAGGGCCTGGAGGATGGCCCGGCGCTCCACGGCCCGCAGGCTGCCTTCGGGTGGGGCCGGGACGCCGGCGGCCGGTTCCTCGCCCGGCGGACGGGCGTCGGCCAGGACGTCCTCCAGGTCCAGGTCGCCCTGGGGCGCCAGGATGGTGGCCCGCTCCAGGACGTTGATGAGCTCGCGCACGTTGCCGGTCCAGGGGTGGGCCTGGAGCCGTGCAGCGCCGCGCTCGGAGAGGCGCCAGGGGCCCATGCCCGTGCGCCGGGCCCGGCGGTAGAGGAAGTCCTCCGCCAGCAGGCGCAGGTCCTCCCGGCGGTCGCGCAGGGCCGGCAGGTGCAGGGGGAAGACGTTCAGGCGGTAGTAGAGGTCGGCGCGGAAGCGGCCCTCGGCCACGGCCTGCTCCAGGTTCACGTTGGTGGCCGCCAGGATGCGCACATCCACCACCACGCTGCGGTCCGAGCCCACGGGCTCGAAGGCGCCTTCCTGAAGCACGCGGAGGAGCTTGGCCTGGGCCGCCAGGGGCAGGTCGCCCACCTCGTCCAGCAGCAGGGTGCCGCCGTGGGCCATCTGGAACCGCCCCGGCCGGGGCTGCACGGCGCCGGAGAAGGCGCCCTTCGTGTGGCCGAAGAGCTCGCTCTCCACCAGGTTCTCGGGCAGGGCGGCGCAGTTCACCTTGAGGAAGGGCTTGTCGGCGCGGCGGCTCCACTCGTGGATGGCCCGGGCCAGCACCTCCTTGCCCGTGCCCGTCTCGCCGCTGAGCAGCACGGCGGAATCCGTGGGGGCCACCTGCCGCGCCAGGCGCACCGTGCGCTGCATGGCGGGGCTGTGGGTGCGCTCGATGAGGCTGCCGGCGTCCTCGGCGCCCACCACTTCCGTGCGCAGGAGCCGGTTCTCCGCCTCCAGCTGGTCCCGCTGATGCTCCAGATGGGTCCGCTGCTCGGAGGCCATCCAGGCCAGGGCGATGAGCTGGCCGTAGAGGGTGGCCAGGATCACCGTGAGCGCATCGAAGGGGCCGCAACTGGCCCGGTCGAAGGTGAGGGCTCCCAGGGGCCGGCCGCCCCCCTGGAGGGGCACCACCATGCAGCTGTGGCCGTGGGGCAGGTCCAGCACGCCATCGTAGGGGTCGCCGTCGCCCTCCCGGTGGTCGGCCTCGAGCATCACCCGGGTGAGGCCGCTGTCCAGGGCCTCGCGCACGCTGGGGAAGCTGGCCAGGGCGATGCTGTGGGCCTTCACCCGCTCGTCGGCCAGGGGCCCCCGGGCGCAGACCACCCGCAGCCGCCCCCGGTCCAGCCGCAGCACCGCCGCCAGGTCGTAGGGCACCACCCCCGCCAGGGCGTCCAGGGCCGTGGGCAGGAAGTCCGGGCCCTGGGGCAGGCGCCCCGCCACATGGGCCAGGGTCTTCAGGGCCGAGACGAGATCGGGGGAGGGATTTTCCATGGTGACACCGATATATCGTGAACCCCGAGGGCTGTCCAGACAGAGAAAGGCCCTGGATTTCAGGGGACGGCGGGGGGAGCAGAGCGGCCCCGACCGGAACCGCGCGAGGAAGCCCGGCACCGAAATGAGGGTGATTTCGTTGAATTCGACTGGATTCCAACGATAAATCGGTGTCTTGGCGGTTCGCGATTTCCATAAACCTTGAAATGAATCTAAATGCTTGATTGGCACGCGCCCTGCTCCTGAGAGGTTCCCATCCCTCGGAGGATCCCCCTCCGCCTCGCACAGGAGACCTCATGCCCAACCTCAAGGGGACCAAGACCCACCAGAACCTGAAGGACGCCTTCGCGGGCGAGAGCCAGGCCAACCGCCGCTACCTCTACTTCGCCAAGGTGGCGGACATCGAGGGCTACCCCGAGGTGGCCGGCAACTTCAAGGAGACCGCGGACGGCGAGACGGGCCACGCCCATGGCCACCTGGACTACCTGAAGGCCGTCGGCGATCCCGCCACGGACCTGCCCATCGGCGACACCGCCCTGAACCTGAAG
>JAJYBX010000105.1 GCA_021778785.1 Acidobacteriota bacterium | reverse complement strand
CGAGGACGAAGGCCGCCAGGGGCCGCTCGAAGGGGCCGATGCCCAGGCGCAGGCGGGCGATCTCCTGGGTGCCGAGGTGCTCGAAGACGGAGGCCAGGCCATTGTGCCCCCCCGCCGAACCGTCCAGGCGGAAGCGGCCCGTGCCCAGGGGCAGATCCTTGTCGTCGTGGAGCAGGACCATCCGCCGGGGATAGAGCCCCGCCGCGGCGGCCTGGGCGCAGGCCTGGCCGCTGAGGTTCATGTAGGTGGTGGGGACCAGGGCCTGCAGCCCCTCCGCGAGGGGGTAGAGCGTCCCCGAGGGGAAGCGCTTCGCGGGCGCCGGGGCCAGGTCCCGGTCCGCCATCCAGCGCTGGAGGAGGAGCCGGCCCAGGTTGTGCCGGGTGTCCTGGTAGTCGGGGCCGGGGTTGCCCAGAGGCACGAGCGTCCACATGGATCCGCTCCGGTGCGCGCAGGCTGCGCCTGCGCGTTAACGACAAACGCGGCCAAGGCCGCGTTTGTCGCATGGAAGGCTGGGTGTTCGAAGCACCTACTTCTTCTCTTCCTTCTTGCCCTTCTTGGCCACCTCGGGCTCGGCGGCGGGAGCGGCGCCCTCGGGGGTGACCTCTTCCTCGGCGGCCTTGCCGTGGATGGAGCAGACCACCTGGTGGGCGTCGCCGACGAGGGCGACGTTGGGGATCAGGGAGAGCTGGTCGAAGCGGATGCTGTCACCGACCTTGAGGGCGGTCACGTCCACGTCGATGTGGGCGGGGATGAGGCTGGGCAGGCACTCCACCTCGATCTCGCGGTGGGCGAAGTCGAGCAGGCCCCCCTCGCTCTTCACGCCGATGGCGGTGCCGGTGAGGCGCACGGGCACCTTCACGCGGACCTTGAGGCTCATGTCCACGCGCATGAAATCGACGTGGCGCAGGCGGCCGGTGATGGGATCGCGCTGGACATCCTTGAGGATGACGTGGCGCTGGATGTCCGTGCCCTCGCGCTGGAGGAACATCACGGAGTTCATGCCGGCGTCGCTGGCGATCACCCGGGCGACGGACTTGGGGCTGATGGCGATGGCGACGGGGGGCTCATTCAGGCCGTAGACCACGGCCGGGATCATGCCCTGCTTCTTGAGATCGCGGATGGCGGCCTTGCCGAACTTCTCGCGCTTGGGGACGACCAGGACTTCCTGGGACATGGATTCCTCCTACCTGGCAGCTGCCGCGCTCGGGCGGGCTGCCCTCTCGTTGGGGCGGGTCCGGGCGGACCGTTCGGGTCTCCCCCGGTGGGGAGCCGAACCTCCGATCATGCCCGGAAAGGCCTTGAATTCCAAGGCGGGAATCCCGGGACCGGGACACGGCCCCGTCACGCGGGCGGGGTACCATGGCCCCAGAGGAACCCCGTGCTGCAGCCCACCCCCCGTCCCGAAGACCTCCTGAACCGGGAGCTGAGCTGGCTGGACTTCAACGCCCGGGTCATGGAGGAGGCGGAGGATCCGACCGTGCCCCTCCTGGAGCGGGTGAAGTTCCTGAGCATCGTCTCCAACAACTGGGACGAGTTCTTCATGGTGCGGGTGGCGGGCATCTGGCGGCAGATCGACGCCGGCATCACCCAGCCGGGCCCGGACGGGCTCAGCCCCCGGCAGCTGCTGGAGCGCGTGGCCTCGAAGATCCACGCCTACTCCGCCCGGCAGCACGAACTCTTCCACGCCATCCTCGAGCCCCAGCTGGAGGCGGAGAGCGTCGTCATCCTCGATCCGAAGGCGCTGGATCCGACCCAGGCGGCCTTCGTGCTGGACCACTTCGAG
Source organism: Acidobacteriota bacterium (assembly GCA_021778785.1). Taxonomy (GTDB): domain Bacteria; phylum Acidobacteriota; class Holophagae; order Holophagales; family Holophagaceae; genus Geothrix. The sequence goes on along the minus strand of JAJYBX010000105.1, from coordinate 4,982 downwards.
CGGGCCCTGCTGCCCCTCATCACGCCCCTGGCCGTGGACACGGGCCACCCCTTCCCCCGCCTGGGCAACCGGGTGCTGGTGCTGGTGGCCGAGCTGGAGCCGGAGGACGGGCTGCTGGACGGCGACCTCCCGGCCTCGGAACTCTCCTTCATCCACGTCCCCACCTCCCTGGCCACGCGCTTCCTCCGGGTGCCCTCGGCGCCCGGCACCCACGCCTTCGTGATGCTGGAGGATGTGGTGCGCCACCACCTGGCCCGGCTCTTCCTGGGCTACGCGGTGCGGAGCTGCCACGCCATCCGCGTGACCCGGGACTCGGACCAGCCGGTGGAGGAGGATCCCTCCGAGGACCTGCTCAAGACCGTGGAGGAGAGCCTCCGGGACCGGCGCCGCGGCGCCGTGGTGCGCCTGCAGTACGAGAAGGGGCTCTCCGCCAAGGTGCTGGACCTCCTCATCGAGGAGATGGAGCTGAGCCCGGAGGATCTGTACCCCAGTTCCGGCCTCACGGCCTTCTCCGACCTCATGCAGCTCTACGCCCAGGTGGACCGGCCCCACCTGAAGGACGCGCCCCTGCCGCCCCTGCCCGTGCCCCAGCTGGACCAGGCCGGCAACATCTTCGACGCCATCTCCCGCCATGACATCCTGCTGCACCACCCCTACCAGAGCTTCGACGACAGCGTGGCCCGCTTCGTGCGCGAGGCCGCCGACGATCCGCGGGTGCTGGCCATCAAGATGACCCTCTACCGCGTCACCCAGAACAGCCCCGTGGCCGCGGCCCTGGAACGGGCGGCGGAGCGGGGCAAGCAGGTGGCCGCCATCGTGGAGCTGCGGGCCCGCTTCGACGAGGCCGCCAACATCGCCTGGGCCCGGCGGCTGGAGAAGGTGGGCGTCCACGTGGTGTACGGCCTGCCCAACCACAAGATCCACTGCAAGGCCTGCCTCGTGGTGCGCCAGGAGCGGGACGGCATCCGCCGCTACTGCCACCTGGGCACCGGCAACTACAACGAGCGCACCAGCCGCATCTACTCGGACCTGGGCCTGCTCACGGCCCGCCCCGAGCTGGGGGAGGATCTGGCCAACCTCTTCAACATGCTCACGGGCTACACCCGGCCGCCGCGGTTCCACGAGCTCCTGGTGGCGCCCCAGCACCTGAAGAAGGGGCTCACGGCCCGCATCCTCCGGGAGATCGACCATGCCCGGGCGGGCCGGCCCGCCCGCATGATCCTCAAGATGAACGCCCTGGTGGAGCCCCAGATCATCCAGCTGCTCTACGAGGCCAGCCGCGAGGGCGTGAAGGTGGATCTCATCGTGCGGGGCACCTGCTGCCTGCGCCCCGGCGTCCCGGGCCTCTCGGAGCACATCCGGGCCCTCTCCATCCTGGACCGCTTCCTGGAGCACGCCCGCATCTACCACTTCGCCAACGACGGCCAGCCGGAGACGCTGCTGGCCAGCGCCGACCTCATGCCCCGGAACCTGGACCACCGAGTGGAACTGGCCTTCCCCCTGGCCGATCCCGTCCTCGCCGCCCAGGTGGTGGAGATGCTGGAACTGCAGCTTCACGACACGCTGAAGGGCCGGGTGCTGGGCCCCGGGGGCGAGGTGGTGCGCCGGGGGCTCGACGAGCAGGATCCGCCCCTGCGGAGCCAGCTGCGGATCTACGAGCACACCCTCCTGGCCAGCGGCGTGGGCGCCGTCACCCGGAAGCTGCCGCCCCTGCCGCCGGAGTTCTGAGGCCCCGAACGACAAGGCCCTCCACGAAGGACACCAAGGAGCCCTCCGGGCTCACCAAGCCCGCAATGGGGCGACCGCAGGATCATCCCTGCCCGCCTTCGTGCCCTGCGCCTTCTCTTCGTGCCCTTCGTGGTGATCCTTAGGCGCCTGTTCCGACGCCCATCCCCCCGTGGCACACTGGGGGGCTGGAGAGCCGCATGAGCCCGAAGATCAGCCGCGCCGCCCTGTTCGATGTCCTCAACAGCTACCAGGTGCCCGGCACCAGTGCGACCCTCGTGGCCCTGAAGGCCGTGAAGGGGATCGACGTGAACGAGGGCCGGGTCACCGTCATGCTCCAGATGGCGGACGCCTACCAGGACCGCGAGCAGGTCATGAAACAGGCCCTGGAGGAGCTCATCCTCAACCAGCCCGGCGTGGAGGCCGTGGACGTGGAGATCGCCTGGGAGAAGACCGCCTCGGTGGAGTTCAAGAACCTCATCCCCGGCATCAAGCGCTGTGTGGTGGTGGGATCGGGCAAGGGCGGGGTGGGGAAGAGCACCGTCACCGCCAACCTGGCCATCGCCATGGCCCAGCGGGGGCTCAAGGTGGGCCTCCTGGATTCCGACATCTACGGCCCCTCCATCCCCATGATGCTGGGCCTGAAGGACTCGCCCCTGGGCACGCCGGACGGCCAGATCATGCCCCTGGAGAAGTTCGGGGTGCGGGTCATGTCCATGGGCCTCCTCATCGAGGAGGACCGGCCCGTCATCTGGCGCGGCGCCATGCTCAACAAGGCCCTCCAGCAGTTCCTGAAGGACGTGGCCTGGGGCGACCTGGACGTGCTCTTCATCGACCTGCCCCCCGGCACCGGCGACACCCAGCTCACCCTCATCCAGAATGCCCAGGTGGATGGCGCGGTCATCGTCAGCACGCCCCAGGACGTGGCCTTCCTCGACGCCAAGAAGGCCATCGGGATGTTCGGCACGGTGAAGGTCCCCGTGGTGGGCATCATCGAGAACATGAGCAGCTTCATCTGCCCGGGCTGCGGCAAGGAGACCCAGATCTTCGGCCACGGCGGCGTGCGCGACGCGGCCACCCGCATGAAGCTCCCCTTCCTGGGCGAAGTCCCCATCGACCTGGCGATCCGCGAGGGCGGGGACAGTGGCCAGCCCCTGGTGGCCGCCCATCCCGACAGCCCCCAGACGAAGGTCTTCCAGGACATGGCCAAGGCCCTCCAGGGCCAGCTCGGGCTCTGATCCCGCGCCGGCCGGCGGCCCGCTACACTGGAGCATGGCCAAGCCCCAGATCCCCGAGACACTCGCTCCGGATCTCCTGGAGCGGCTGCGCGCGCGGTTCCATCCCTGGCCGCTGATCAAGGACTGGGGGCTGACCATCGAATCCGTGGCGCCCGGCGTGGCCACCATGCGCCTGCCCTCCACACCCGCGGTGGTCAACGGCTCCCGCGGCAACATCAATGGCGGCGTGCTGGCCACCATGGCGGACATGGTCTCCGCCCTGGCCCTCAGCACCGCCTTCGATGGCGCCATGCCCTTCGCCACCTCCGATCTCCACATCCGCTACCTGGAGCCGGCCCGGGGCGAGGTGACGGGCGAGGCCCAGGTCATCCGCCTCTCCCACCGCGGGGCGGTGCTGGAATGCCGGCTGCATTGCGGCGGCCTGCCCGTGTCGCTCTGCACGGCCTACTTCGCCATCAAGCCCGGCCTCGGGGGCTGAGGTGCCCGGTCCGAAGCCCTTCCCCGCCGGCCCCCTCGAGCAGGACGGCCCCCTCCGGCGCCTGCGGAACGCCCTGCTCCTGCTCTTCGCCGTGCTGCTGGCGGGGGCCGTGGGCTACCACCTGCTGGCCCACCTCAACCCCCTCGACAGCTTCTACATGGCCATCACCACCCTGTTCACGGTGGGGTTCCGGGAGATGGGCGAGGTCAACACCTGGACCAAGCTCTTCACGATCTTCTACCTCGTCACCGGCCTCGGCGTGGCCACCTACGCCCTGTCCAACCTCACGGCCCTCCTCCTGGAGGGGGATCTCCGGGGCTACTTGATGGAGCGCCGCATGGAAAAGCGCCTGGACGAACTGAAGGACCACATCATCGTCTGCGGCTTCGGCAAGATGGGCTTCCAGGCCGCCTGGGAGCTGAAGAAGGCCGGCGTCCCCTTCGTCATCATCGAGCAGGACGAGACCAAGGGCCGCAGCCCCCGCTTCGCCGGCGAGCTCATCCTCTACGGCAACGCCATGGAGGAGCTGATCCTCGAACGCGCGGGCATCCGCCGGGCCCGGGGCCTCATCACGGCCCTCACCACGGATGCCGACAACGTGCTGGTCACCCTCACCGTGAAGCAGATCCGGCCCGACCTGTCCGTGGTGGCCCGCAGCGCCAAGCTGGGCACCGAGCGCCAGCTCCGGGCCGCGGGCGCCGACCACATCGTGAGCCCCTACGAGATCGGCGGGCGCCGCATGGCCGCGCTCCTGCTCAATCCGGAGATGATGAACTACTTCGACGTGGTGCTGCAGCAGGAGCAGCTGGAGCTGGGCCTGGAACGCATCGCCATCGCCCGGGATTCCGCCCTGGTGGGCCAGACGCTCCGCGAGGCCCGCCTGCGCCACGCCACCGGCTCGCTCCTCGTGGGGCTGGTGCATCCCGGTGCGGGCCTCCAGTTCAATCCCTCCGGCGACGAGCGCTTCCAGGCCGGGGACGAGCTGCTGGTGATGGGGCCCACGGACGCCCTGGAGACCCTCACCCGCCTGGCCCACGGGGCCTGAGCCTGGGGCCGGCCATGGAAGCCCACTCCCGGCTCCTCGTGGACCTGGCGGTGGTGCTGGGGGTGGCCTCGCTCACCTCCGTGCTGTTCCAGCGCCTCCGCCTCCCGGCGGTGCTGGGCTACCTCCTGGCGGGCATGATCGTGGGGCCCCACGTGCCCGTGCCCCTGGTGGCCGATCTCGGCAACGTGCGGATCATGGGCGAGCTGGGCGTCATCCTGCTCATGTTCTCCATCGGCCTGGAGTTCAGCCTCCAGCGCCTGCTCCGGGCTGGCCCCACGGCCCTCCTGACGGGCACCCTGCAGGTGGGCACGCTGCTCGTGGCGGGCTTCCTGGCCGCGCGGCTCCTGGGCTGGCCGCCCCTGGAGAGCGCCTTCTTCGGCGCCAGCCTCTCCATTGCCTCCACCATGATCCTGGCCAAGCTCTTCGACGAGCGGGGCATCCGCGGCCCGCTGAAGGAGACCGTGCTGGGGGTCCTGCTGGTGGAGGACCTCCACGC
>JAJYBX010000104.1 GCA_021778785.1 Acidobacteriota bacterium | reverse complement strand
CCCAGCTCTTCGTGTTCTCCCTGGGCATGGGCGTGCTCTTCCTGGCGGTGGGCACCTTCAGCGCGGGCCTGCCCCGCAGCGGCGACTGGCTGACCCGCCTCAAGCAGGGCATGGGCCTCGTCGTGCTGGGCTTCGCGGCCTGGAACGTGCGCCTGCTGGTGCCCGAGTGGGCCAACGCCGCCATGTGGTCCGGGGTGCTGCTGGTGGGCGCGGGTGTGTTCGGCGCCTTCGAAGCCGTGGAGGGCCTGGTGCCTTCGCTGCGCCGCGCGGTGGGCCTGTTGTTCCTCGTGCTCGGCCTGCTGCTGGGCGTGAAGGCCGTGGAGGCGGGGCTCGACGTGCACCTGCTCCCGCAGGGCGGCACGGTTGCCGCGCCTGCGCCCGCGGCCGGTTCCTGGCTGGAGAATGACTACGAGGGGGCCCTGGCGAAGGCCAAGGCGGAGCAGAAGCTGGTGCTGGTGGACACCTACGCCCAGTGGTGCGCGCAGTGCAAGGAGCTGGACGAGAAGACCTGGCCCGATCCGGCCGTGCAGGCCTGGATCCGCCAGCACGCCGTGGCCGTGCGCATCGACACGGACAAGGTGCGGCCCGACCTCGCGACGAAGTTGAAAATCCAGAGCTATCCCACCGTGTTGCTGCTCGACGCCGAGGGCCGCGAAGTCCGCCGCAGCCTCGGTTTCCAGAGGCCGCCCGCCATGCTGGCCTGGCTGGAAGGGAAATGAAAAGGGCCCGCGGATGCGGGCCCTATACTTATTGAGATTAACTACGGTTAAAATACCTTCTTGCTCTTGATCTCGTCTGCTTGCTTTTTGATCTCGCGCAGCTCCTCGGGGTCAAGGTGTTTCCAAATAGCAGTGAAGGCGTTGTTGTAGACCTTGTCGGAAGCTTTGAGTGCGGCATTGGTCATGCCGGTGTCATAAAAAGTGGTTTTGGCAAGAGCTCCGGCAGGTGTCATCCCATAAAAGAAGGCATGCGGATTGCTCGTCTCAAAAGGCTCTGGATCTGAAGAAATATCAATTGTCTTTGACCAAAGCTTCTCGCCAGACATGGATTCCACAAGGGTTAGATTGATTTTGGCGCTATTTTTTAATCCGCCTTTATAATAGCTAGCCGTTCCACGGCTGTAATTTTTCGTGGGGCCAAGTAGCGGCAGATTCATATAGGTGCCATCCCAGAGGAGTTCGCCTTCCCTTTCTGGAAGCTGGCTGAGTTTTGCCTTTTCAGAGGACACCTGAACGTCTGCATACGAGTTGGTGAAGGAAATCCCATATGTGAGAATGAAATCGCTCCCCTTTTTATCGGAAAATGTAAGTTCATCTCTGCTGGTAAAAGGACCCTTTACGCCGTAACCACGAGCCACAAGAACATTCTGTAGATCCTTGACGAATCGACTGTTGAATTCGTTGGAGACATTGTCGGCACTGTTCGCTTGGTAGGTAACCACTGCGATGGTGGTTTTCGCAGACCCTGGTGCTTCAGTCTTGGGAACCTCGAATTGGTATTTCGGGGTGTAGGCGGCGACAGTCGGGCGCTGCACTTCTGGCTGCGGTGGTGTGCAGGCGAATCCGCCTACCAAGACGGAAAGGCCCGTGAATAGGGCAAACTTGTGATTCGGACGGAACATGGAGCCTCCTTTGGCAGAAGACTCATTCCCACACATACCCACCCTATGGGTCAATTGTGTGTGAGATCATTGTGATCACTGTCATTTTGAGCACAATGTGCACTCAAGTTAGAGTAGGGCTCAACCGATAAACAACTTTCTTTAAAAATGAAAGTGTAGTTTTACCTTGTTACTAGCAATATTTAAATCTAAGCTCTTGACTTTATTAATTGTGCCCGTGCTGCCATTTCACTTCCCCAGGAACTTCGCCAGGGTCTTCTCCAGCTCCTCGCCGCGGAGCTGGCTGCCGGAGGCCACGATGACGCCTTCGGGGTTGATGAGGAGGGGCTTGGGAATGCCCTTCACACCGTAGGCCTGGGCCACGGGGGCATTGAACCCACCTTCCACGAAGGCGTGATCCCAGGGCATGGGGGTGGCGGCCTGCTTCCGGAAGGGGGCGATGTGCTCCACCTTGCGGTCGAAGGAGAGGGAGAGGATCTCGAAGTTCCGGCCCTTGAAGCGGGCCCAGGCCTGGTGCAGGTTGGGCATCTCGGCGCGGCAGGGGGGGCACCAGGTGGCCCAGAAGTCGATGAGCAGGTACTTCCCCTTGAAGGAGGCCAGGGTGTACGTGGTCTTCGGATCGCCCAGGGCCGGGAGGCTGAAGGCGGGGGCGGGCCGGCCGAGGCCGGTCTTCAGCTCGCCTTCGCGGATGTCGGCGGCCTGCTTCGCCTCCCGGGTGCCGGGGAACTCCATCTGCAGCGTGTCGTAGGCGGGCTTCCAGGCGGCCTCGTCCTTGGCGTCGAGGCGATCCCAGAAGTACTCGAAGAGCAGGGTCCGCCGCACGGCGGGGTCGGGGTGCTTCGTCCGGGCCTCGGTGAGGTAGGGGCCCCAGCCGGGGGCCTTCTCGTCGGCCAGGGCCTCGATGAGGCCGGGGTCCAGGCTCCAGGCGGAGGAGGTGGGGGGCACCTCCTTGCGGAGCTGGTCCAGCACGGCGGCATCGGGGGTGACGCGCATCAGCTGCAGGTGGAGCAGGCGGCTCACCAGCAGGGCCTGCCGCACCTCCGGCCGGGTCTCCGTCTTCAGGCGGGCGTCCAGGTCCGCGAGTTCCTTGGCGCAGTCGCCGTGGAAGTCCTTGCTGTTGCCGCCCGCCTTCATGAAGGCCGCGCGGGCCTCCATCACGGATCGGGCCTTGGCGCGGGCCGCGTCAAGCACCGCCTGGGCATCCGCCGCGGGCGAGGCCGGCGCCGGGGCCTGGAGGGCCGGCAGGGCGAGGAGGAGGGGCAGGGCGAGGGGCATGGGGACTCCGGGAGGCTCCCGGAAGCATACCTCTACAGGTGAGGGGATGGGGCGATTCAGCGGCTCACTGGCCCGATCCACCGGGGGCCGCCGCGGACACCGGGGCGGGATGGGGGACCGGCTTCGGGGCCGGCTGCGGGGAGGTGGGCTGGGGCCGCTCCACCAGGGCCCGCTTCAGCGAGTCGCCCACGAAGCCGTCCTTGTAGCCGATGTGGACCTGGGCCAGCTTGCCTTCCCGGTCCACCACGAAGAGGACGGGCACGGACCAGACCATGTCCATGAAGTTGGAGGGCCCCTCCTTGCCCAGGCCCGGGGTGTAGATGGGCATGTGGCTGGTCTCGAAGAACGAGCGGTTCTTGATCATGAACTTGTTGATGGCGCGCCAGCCGCCCTCGATGCCGCCGCCGTCCTGCTGGTTCTCGTCGAAGTTCACGGCCAGGATGTCGAAGCCGTACTGGGCCCGCTTGGGGTAGAGGCTGGCGAACTCCATGAGCATCTTGGCCGAGGGGTCGCAGTGGACGCTCCACAGGCCCACCAGGACCACCTTGCCCTTCAGGCTGGCGAGCGAGGTGCCGTGGGCCTTCTCGTCGTAGGCGGCGAAGGCGGAGACATCCTTGCGCTGGCCCTGGGGGAAGAACTGCTCGCCTTCCTGGTGGTAGAGCACGGCCGAGGCATTGGCGCTGTTGACGCCGTACTGGCTGCTGTATTCCAGGGCGGTCTTGTCCCTCATCAGCCGCGGGCAGGTGGCCGCGCCGGGCTTGTTCGCGTTCGTGAAGACGCCCTGGGCACAGAGGGAGCCGGTGGCCAGCGCGAGCAGGGGGAGGAGGGCGGATCGCCGCATGGATGCCTCTTGGGGAAGGAGCTCCAGGATACGGGAAGCCTTTTCGGAAGGTCCACCCTTTCCGGGACCCGGGGGCTCTATTTCACAGGCGCCGGAGGGGCCGCGGGCTGGGCCTTCTCGAGCAGGGTGTGCTTCAGGGCCTCGCCCACGAAGCCGTCCTTGTAGCCGATGTGGATGGAGGCCAGGTGCCCCTGGCGGTCGATCACGAACAGGGCGGGCAGGGACTGGACGGTCGGCATGAAATTCGAGGCGCCCTCCTTGCCGAGCCCCGGGGTGTAGACGGGCATGTGGCTGGCCTCGAAGAACGAGCGGTTCTTGATCATGAACTTGTTGATGGCGCGCCAGCCGCCCTCGATGCCGCCCTCATCCCCGCCATCCTGCTGGTTCAGGTCGAAGTTCACGGCCAGGATCTGGAAGCCGTACTGGGGGCCCTTGGGATAGAGCTGGGCCATCTCAAGCAGCATCCGGGCGGAAGGATCGCACCGGGTGCTCCAGAGGCCCACGAGGACGACCTTCCCCTTCAGGCTGGCCACGGAGGTTCCCAGGGCCTTGGCGTCGTACGCGGTGAACGGGGACACGTCCCTGCGCTGGCCCAGGGGGAAGTTGTAGTCCCCCTGCTGGTAGTAGGCCTTCCCGACCGAATCGGCCCCCTTCAGCCCCGCTGTGGAATCGACACTCGTCCCGTTCGAGGGGTTGTCGCTGCGCTCCACGAAGGGATGGGCGAAGGCGGTGCCGAAGTTGAGGTCGGATTTGTCGGCCTGCACCAGCGGGCAGACCCCGTCCTTCGGGGAATTGGCGTTCTTGTAGACCCCCTGGGCGCAGGCCGCCACGCAGGCGGCGGCGAACAGCGCACTTCGGCTCAGCATTCGGCGTTCCATCTCCGGATTCCCCCTGAAGGTTGGGCTCAATCTAGCCCCGGAGGTGGGGAAGCGCTATCGTTTGAATCAGACCTTTGTTCCAACGCGGCAACCCTTTGCTTTTACAACACTCCCCCCGTGGGGTTGGGTCGGGGGCTTGCCCGCGTGTCCCCCGTCGCAGCCACCCCCATCCAGGACAAGCGTCGTGCCGTTTTCCGATCCCGGTTCCATCCCCCCCGTCCGGAGGGACGTCCAGGCTGGCGGCGGGGCGGGCGGAGACGATCTGCCGCCCACCCTGCAGCCCGGCGCCATCTTCCATGCGGCGCCTCCTCGCCGGAAGGGACTGAGCGTCCTCATCACGCTCAATGTCTATGCGGCCATGGTGCTGTCGGCCCTGGCCTGGGGCCGTTGGCGGGTGGCCAGGGTCCAGGAGGCACGCCAGGTCACCGCGAGGGAGGAGGTGACCCTGGTGCTCGAACCGACGTCGGAGCCCCCCTCCCTCGCCCCGGGTTCCGCCCGTGCGGACGGCGCGTCCCCGCGGACGGCCCCGGAGGGGACGGGCACCATCGATCCGTCGCTGGTCACCCTGGACCCGGCACGGCTCGCGGACCTCCAGGTGGAGGACGTGCAGGAGATCCCCACCACCCTTCCCCGGGAATCGCAGGCCCTCGCGGACGTCCGCCTGCCGGTGGCGGTGGGGGGGACCGGACTCGCGGCCGGCCAGGGGAGCGGCACGGGGCGCGGGATCCGCCTCGGGGCCGGGGGCACCATGTTCCGCGCCGTTCCGGGGCTCAACCAGGATTTGAACCTGGCGGATCTGGATGTGGTCCACGAGGAGATCCCGGTGTACCCCCTCCTCGCGGCCTGGAGCAACATCCAGGGGGACGTGGTGGTGCGGGTGACCATCGACGAGCACGGCGTGCCCATCAAGACCGAGCTGCTGGAGGGGCCGCCCCAGCTGTGCCCCGTGACCATGCGGGCGGTCAAGCACTGGCGGTTCGGGAAGGGCATCTTCCGGGGGCGGAAAGTGAACGCCACCTTCGACATGACCTTCCGGTTCATCCTCAAGCCCCGCTAGGGCCGGAGCCCCTCCAGCAGGTCCAGCCCCTCCTCCGTGCGGCTCAGGTACCAGGTGAGGGCCTGGCCATCCAGGAGGTGCACCGCGGCGTCCGGAAAGCGGCGCTGGAGTTCAGCGGCATGGCGGCGGTTGAAGCGGTAGGGCTCCGTGGGCAGGAGGATCACCTCGGGGGCCAACCGTTCGAGCGCGACCTCGTCCAGGGCCGGGTAGCCCATGGGTCCGAGGGGCGTGAGCCCCGCGCAGCGAAGCAGGTCGCCCAGGTAGGTGTCGGGTCCGGCGCTCATCCAGGGATCCTTCCAGATGAGGGCGAGGGTCCGCGGACCCTTCCGCCGGCGACCCTTCAATCGGGCCTCCAGGGCCGCGGCCCGGGCCTCGCCCGCCTCCGTCGCGCCCAGGGCCGCGCCCAGGCGCCGCAGCTCGGCGGCGGCGCCTTTAAGGGTGCGCACCTCCAGGGCCAGCCAGGGGATGCCCAGGGCGGTGAGGGCTTCCGCGGCGGCTTTCGGGTTCTCGTCCTTCTCCAGGATCACCAGGTCCGGCGCCAGGTCGCGGATGCGGTCCAGGTCCGGATCCTTGGTGCCGCCCACCATGGGCACCGTGTTCCGGATCCACTTCGGCTCGATGCAGTAGCGGGTGCGCCCCACCAGCCGCGCCGCCAGGCCCCACTGCACGAGGAGCTCCGTCACCGAGGGCACCAGGCTGACGATGCGTTGCGGGCCGGAAGCCACGGGGGCCCGGGGCGTGGGGGCCACGGCGGGTCCCGGGTCCGGCGCCTGGAAGCGGACGCCCGAATGCGGATCCACGAGCTTCCCGAGGCCCGTGGGGCAGAGGTCCAGGAGGGGGCAGACGGCGCAGTCGGGGCGGCGGGCGTCGCAGGTGCGTCGCCCGTGGAAGATGAGCTGGTGGTGCAGCTCGATCCAGTCCTCCCGGGGGAAGCTCCGGCAGAGGTCGGCCTCCACCTTCTCGGGCGTCGGGGCCTTCGAGAGGCCCAGGCGGCGGGCCACGCGGAAGATGTGCGTGTCCACGGCCAGGGCCGGCACGCCGAAGGCGTTGGCCAGCACCACGTTCGCGGTCTTCTGCCCCACGCCCGGCAGGGCGGCCAGCGCCGCCG
>JAJYBX010000103.1 GCA_021778785.1 Acidobacteriota bacterium | reverse complement strand
GGAGGTGGGGGTCCCGGAGGGGCCGGGGGGACGCCTGGCCCAGCACATCGAAGGGGGTGAGGGAGAGGTCCGCAGCCATGCCCCCTCTTCGGCGCCGGTACGTGGGGGGCGCAGCCTGGAGGCACGACGTCTAGATTTTATTCTGGAATTTTTCAAGGTCTGGCCGGCATCGTAGCCCCTGGAGCCCGCCATGACCGACGCCCCCCCGCCCCGATCCGAGTCCTGGATGCCCGCCTGGATGCAGAGCCTCGGCCTCCTCCTCCTGGCCGCGGCGCCCTGGCCCCAGCCGCCCTTCTGGGGCCTGCGGGCGGCCCTGGGTTTCCTCGGACTGGGGATGTTCCTCGGCCACCGGGATCCCCTCCGCCACTGGCCCCAGGCCGTGCAGGCCCTGGTAGCAGGCCTGGGCCTGACGGGCTGGGCCCTGGGCTGGGCCGGGCCGGGCCCCGCGGCCTGGCTGGCTGGATCCCTCGGCCTCCTCCTGGCCCTGCCCTCCGTCCGCCTCCTGGGGCAGGCCTGGCGGGCGCAGCTGGCGACGGCCGAGGCCGGACGCGCCCCCCTCCAGGGCGTGATGGCCGAGGCCCTGAACCAGCACGGCGTCTCCCTGCTGTCCAGATCCATGGAAGCGCCCCAGCTCGTGGTCTTCCTCCGCCACTTCGGCTGCATGTTCTGCCGCGAGGCCCTGGCCCAGCTGGCCCGCGACCGGGCCGGGATCGAAGCCTCCGGCACCCGCCTCGTACTCGTCCACATGGCCTCGGACGCGGAGGCCCGGGACTTCTTCGGCCGCTACGACCTCGCCGATGTGGACCGGATCTCCGATCCCCGCCGGTGGCTGTACTTCCAGCTGGGTCTGGGCAGGGCCAGCCTCTGGCATCTGCTCGATCTCCGTGCCTGGTGGCGGAGCTTCTCGGCGGCGGTCCTCAACCGCCACGGCATCGGCCGCCTGACCGGGTCCGCGCTGCAGATGCCGGGCGTGTTCCTGGTCCACCGGGGGACGCTCGTCTCCGCCTTCGTGCATCGGACCCCCGCGGACCGGCCCGATTACCGCCAGCTGTCCATCTGTCCGCCCCTGCCCCGCGCCTGATTCCGGCTGCGCAAAGCGACCCCGCCGGTCCAGAATGACCGGGGAGGCTCCATGGAACGGGTCCAGTGCGTCGTCATCGGGGCCGGGGTGGTGGGCCTGGCGCTGGCCCGGACCCTGGCGCGGGCTGGCCAGGAGGTGCTGGTGCTGGAGGCGGAGGACCGCATCGGCACGGGCATCAGCTCCCGCAACAGCGAGGTGGTGCACGCGGGGATCTACTACCCGGCGGGCTCCCTCAAGGCCCGCGCCTGCGTGGCGGGCAACCGGCTGCTCTACGCCTTCTGCGAGGCCCACGGCGTGGCCTGCCGGCGGCTCGGCAAGCTCATCGTGGCCCAGGCGGACCAGCGGGACGCCCTGCGGGACCTCCAGGCCCGCGCCGCGGCCAACGGCGTGAGCCTGGACTGGCTGGAGGCCGACGCGGTGCAGGCGCTGGAACCGGACCTCCGCTGCGCCGCCGCCCTGCACTCCCCCACCACGGGCATCGTGGACAGCCACGGCCTCATGCGGGCGCTCGCACTCGACGCCGAGGCCCACGGCGCCACGGTGGTGCTGCGGAGCCCCGTGACGGGCGGACGCGTCACGGGGGCGGGGATCGAGGTGCGGGTGGGCGGCGGGGAGCCCATGACGGTCCTGGCGGAGCGCATGTTCAACGCCGCGGGCCTGGGCTCCCAGCGGGTGGCCCGGGGCCTCGAGGGCCTGCCGCCGGACACGGTCCCGCCGCAGTTCCTCTCCAAGGGCAACTACTACGGCCTCTCCGGGAAGGCGCCCTTCTCGCGGCTGGTCTATCCCATCCCCAGCCAGGACGCCCTGGGCGTGCACCTCACCCTGGACCTGGCGGGCCAGGCCCGCTTCGGACCCGACGTGGAGTGGATCGAGCGGGAGACCTACGACGTGGATCCCCGCCGCGCCGACGGCTTCTACGCGGAGGTCCGGAAGTACTGGCCGGGCCTGCCGGATGGCGCCCTGCAGCCCGCCTACGCCGGCATCCGGCCCAAGATCCACGGACCCGGCGACCCCCAGCCCGATTTCGTCATCCAGACGCAGGCCGTCCACGGCGTGCCGGGACTGGTGAACCTCTACGGCATCGAGTCCCCCGGCCTCACCGCCGCCCTGGCCCTGGCCGGGGAGGTGGCGGCCCGCGCCGGCCTCGCCCGGGAACCCGTCCGGCGGCCTGCCGATCCCGACCCCGCTCCCTCCTCAAGCCGGTTCTGAACCTACTGGTAGATCACCGCCACCAGGAAGAGGCCCCGATAGGCTCCCGGGGTCTGGTCCCCCTGGACCAGCAGACGGGCGCCCACGCCGAAGTTCACCCCCCCCGTGGGCATGCTCCCCGCGAGGGGCGTGCTGCAGGTGAAGGCCTCCACCGGAATGGGAGCTCCGGGCCCCGCGAGCAGGATCCTGTCGGGCAACTGGATGTGGTAGCAGGTGCCCTCGGGGCCCTGGATCGTGAACGTGGCCGGGCGTGGGGAGCCACTCACCAGGGAAGGCCCGCCCGGGGTGGCGCTCCGGTGGCCACCATCGGCCAGGATCTCGAAGTAGCCCGCCTGGCTTCCGGGCAGCAGCGACCCGAAGTCCATGGGGCCGGTGTTGGAAAGAAGCAGGGGGGCCCGCAGGAAGGCCGAGATGACGAAGGTCTTGTGGAAGGTCCTCTCTCCGGGCGCGCTGGGCACCATCAACTGGATGGAGAGCGGGCCCGATACATAGGGCCCCGGCCCGGCGTTCGCGGGGATGTCGAGCCTCCCGCCCAGCCGCAGCTCCGCCCTCCCGGCGGCATCGAAGCTGCCCTGCAGGTTCGGGAGGGAGCAGCGCAGCTCCGACATCCGCAGGGTCCCGCCCTTCGGCCCCGTGAGGATGGGAGCGGCGGGGAGCACCGAGATCGAGAAGGCAGCCAGGGGCGGGCCGGTCAGCACGAAGCGCGCCTCCCGGGCGGGGGGCAGGCTGCCCGGGAGCACCCCCGGGCCATCCGGCACCAGGACCCCATCCTCGGTCAGGGTGATCCTCCCCCCGGCGGCGCCGATCAGCAGGCCGCCGAAGCTCATGGGATGGGCCACCTGGACCTCGAGGGAGGTGCCGGAAGGGGGGGCGGGCGCCTGCCCCCTCAGCACCGCGGCTGCGAGCAGGAGCAGAAGGGCGTGGGCTGGGATCGATCGGGACATGGGATCACCTCGGGTGTCAGTACGAAGGCTCGTCTTCTTCACTGGGGAGCTTGTCCATGGGGTAGGCCTGGGGGAGGTTCCCGTGGGCCAGGAACAGGGCCGGCAGGGTTCTGATCTGACGCTCGGCCTCGGCCCTGGTGCGGTAGGCGCCCAGGAAGACCTGGGAGCCGATGCCCCCGTCCCGCAGCCGCAGGGGCAGGATCCAGAGGTCCGGCTTCGGTTCCCCGAACAGGCCCACGGCCTGCTTCACCGTCTCCACCCGCCGCGCCGTCTCCAGACGGAGCGTCCAGGAGCCGGGGGCCTGGGCCCTCCGGTAGGCCTCACCCTGACGGTGGGCCTGCGGGAGATCGCCTCCCGCCAGCGCCTGGAGCCTCGCCTCCAGGTCCGTCCCGGGCGCCCGGGATGGCGGCGATCCAGGCCCTTCCGTCCCGGGGTGGACACCTGAGGCGGGCGGCGGGACCGGTTCCATCGGCCGATCGATGCCAGCCGGGGCTGGTGCGGGGGAAGGCCGGGAGGGCGGGGCCGCCTCGCCCGGAGCGGGGGCCCTGGGGACCTCCTGCCGGGGGGTCAGCTCCAGCGGCTCGACGATGAAATCCTGTCCCTCGAGGAAATTCTTCCGGGTGTCCAGATGGTAGGACCGGGACGGAGGCTCCTTCAGCTTCAGCCGCCGGACATCCTCCGGAGACACCCGCAGCACATAGTCCCCGAGGGGCAGATCCCGGAATTCGAAGAACCCGTCGTAGGCGCTTCGCAGGGACCGCAGCTTCTCGCCCGAGGGCCTGCTGAGCACCAGCTCGAGCCCTCCGAACTCCTGCGTTCCCGATTCCCGCCGGATCCGGGCGGTGCCGTTGATCTCGCCGAAGGGGGCCACCGGGAAGTCGACCTTGGCGACCTTCCCGGGCCTGGGCACGATGCGATAGACCTTCACGACCGACTGCAGCGAGGCGTCCTCGAGGGTGGTCTCATCCACCTGGACGGTCACCTCCTGGGCCCGGGGCATCAGGGGCCGGAGGACCACGCTCGGATCCTTGATGGAGCTCTCCACCGGCGCTTGGGCGACCTTGAACTGGGTCCCCTCCAGCAGCCGCTCTCCGGGATCCAATACCCGATTCCCATTGGCATCCATGAACGCGACGGCGGACATCGCCCCGAGGCCGGCCATGGGCCGGGCCTCGCTCACCCAACGTCCGGTCCGGGGCTCCCGCCCGAAGGAGGCCTGGAGGCGCAGATTGATGCCGTAGCCCTGGCCCCTGGAATACTGGGCCTCCAGCCCGCATCCGTAGTGGCCCGTGAGTTTGTTGATGCTGGCGACGAGCGCGGTGCCGCGCAGGGTGGCGTCCGAGCTGCGGAATCCCACGCGGTAGATGAGCCCCGAGGGCGCGATGCGGTCCCCCAGCAGGCCCAGGGCCGTCAGCTTGGCCTTCCCCTCGCTCCAGCGGAAATCCGCCTCGCCCTGGAGGCTGTATTCCGCCCGCTGACCGGTGAGGAAGAGGATCCCGTCGAGCGGGGTGGAACCGCTCATGGTGGAGTCCCGCGTGCGGCTGAGGATGGGCGTGAGGGTGAAGGAGGGGAAGGTGAAGGTCGATCGCACGATGTCGGTCGTGCTCCAGGATCCGTCGGCATACATGCGCTGCTGGCGGGCCAGGGAGTAGGCGATGGGCCGCTTCCCCCAGGCCACGGTCCCGTCCCACTGGGCGCGGAAATCCCGGGTCAGCTCCCTGATGAACTGGAGGGTGCCGAGCGAATCCAGCATCCGGAATCCATCCCGGTAGTCCGTGCGCTGGAGGGTGAAGGTCGAGTAGTTCCAGCCGGTGCGGAGCAGGATCTCCCTGGCGGACCCGGGGGGGCGGTCCTCGACCCGATCCCGGGTGGCATCGACCTGGACCGAGAGGTAGGGAAGCGCCGCGCGGAGGCCCACATCCTCGTAGGTGTGGACGGTCTGGTCGGGGTGCGTGGCCCTGGCGCTGCCCGCGCTCAGGGCGAAGATCCTCGAGAGCCCGTACTCCACCTGGGCGAGGACCGCGACCTTCTTCCGGGCCTCCTCCACGGCGAGGGGATCCACCAGGGCCGAGCCACCCCGGACCGGCGAGGGCTTCACGCCGGCGACCCGGTAGAAGAGCTCCCCGGGTTTCGGCTGGTCGTTGGCGATGTCCACCCGGTACTGCTCCTCGCGGGTCTGTCCGAAGGGGCCATGGAAGACGAGCTTGAACAGGTTGAGCCCGAAGCGCAGGGGGATCTCCTGGAATTCGTAGCGGCCGTCGGGTCGGGCCTTCTGGAATCCGATGAGGCCGAAGTTCTGGTAGAGCTCCACGGACCAGCCGGCGGCGAGGAACCCTGAAAAGGTGCGGGTGGCGAACCGGGACCGGTAGCCGATGGGATAGTTGTCCACCAGCAGCCCCCTGCCCCTGGGAAGCATCCCCGCGGGGCCCAGGGTGGGCGATTGCAGGATGTCGCCCAGCTCCACCCGTTTCGCGTGGAGGGGTCCGAGCAGCTCCGCATGGGGATCCTCCCGCAGGAGGGTCCAGGTGGAATCCTCCGAACGCCCCTGCTGGTCGCGGGAGACGTTGACGATGGCGCTCATCCAGAGCAGGTCCCCCGCGAGGGTGGCCGTGGCGGCAGGCTGGGTGGAGGCCGAATTCTGCACCTTCCCCCAGAACACCGAGAGATCGACGAAGGGCAGGTCGGCCAGGCTGTAGGGGATGGGGAGGGCCTGCCCGACGGGACGATCGTCCCCGCCACCTCCGGCCAGGGACGGCAGGCCCCCGATGTACCGGCCCTCCCGTTCCCATTCATCCTGGATGGGCAGCCGTTCCAGGGGCTTCAGGAGGAGGATGGCCGCCTTCAGGTCCACCTTCACCTCGAAGGGGAACCAGGCCGCCAGCAGGGAGGATTCCACGTACAGTTCCTGCCCCAGGCGGCGCACCTTGCCGGGCGGAAGGGGGATCTTCCTCCCGTCCACTTCTACGAATGGCGATCCCAGGTCCAGGCGGAAGCGACGGGACTCCCGGATGAAGAAGCCCTCCGCCCGCCCCCGCGCCGCGTCCACCTGGATGCCGAAACCCAGGAGGCGCATGATTTCGCCCAGGGGGACCAGCACGCCTTCCGGGGAAGGGTAGGCGCCGAGGCTGTCCGCCAGGGGGACCCGCCCCAGCAGGGGCTGCAGCAGGACGGGTTCCGGTTCCTCGTCCCGGGGCGGGACGGACTGCCCCATGGCCGCGGGCCCCGCCAAGGCCGCGAGGCATGCGGGCAGCAGCCCCGGAGCGAGGGATCTCAACATCCGGGGGCGTTCAGGGGATGTCGAGCAGCGCCTGGATGGGGGCCCCCTTCGGGTCCCTCGACGTGAAGGTCACCATCAGGCGGCTGCCCTTGAGGTCCACCCCCTTCCCGGGCATCAGCGGCATGGTGACGTTCCGGACGGGGAGATTCGAATAGACCGCCACGCCCTTGTTGGTGCCGACGACGGTCCCCTTCTTGAGCGGCCCGCCGGACACCACCACGACCTCGATGTCACCCATGACGCTCCGGTTGCCCTGCCGCAGGATGTCCAGG
>JAJYBX010000102.1 GCA_021778785.1 Acidobacteriota bacterium | reverse complement strand
TCCGCCGCCGCGGCCAGGGGGCCGTCCAGAAGGCCCGCCATGGCCTCCAGCAGGGCGGCCATGCGGCGGTGCTCGCCGGTGATGGCCGCCACGGGGCCGCGGTCCGCGGGCAGCTCAGCCTTCTCCACGAGGGCCCGGAAGAGGACGGCCTCCTCCTTGTCGTGGTGGAAGTCCCCGGCGAAGCGGCGGAAGAAGGCCAGGTACCGCGCGCCGTCAGCGGGATCCCCTTGGCCCGCGAGGCGGGCCGTCACGAAGGCCCGGAGGGACCCCAGCACCTGCTCGATGAGCTCGTGTTCGCGGCGGAGATCGTCGAGGAGCTGCATGGGGGTCAGACGCGGGCCGGAGCGCCCTCCACCCGCATGCCCAGGGCGTTCAGCAGCCAGTGGTCGTGGTTGCCGCCGGGGTTGGGGGTGGTGAGGAGCTTCTCGCCCGTGAAGATGCTGTTGGCGCCCGCGAAGAAGCAGAGGGCCTGCAGCTCGTCGCTCATCTGCGTGCGGCCGGCGCTGAGGCGGATGCGGCTCTTCGGGAAGAGGATGCGGGCCGTGGCGATCATGCGCACCAGCTCCAGCGGGGGCAGGGGCGGCACGCCGGCCAGGGGCGTGCCGTCCACGGCCACGAACTGGTTGATGGGGATGCTCTCCGGGGCGGGCTCCAGCTCGGTGAGCTCCTGCAGGAAGTGGATGCGCTGGTCCACCGTTTCGCCCATGCCCACGATGCCGCCGGAGCAGACCTCCAGGCCCGCGGCGCGCACGGCGGCGATGGTCTCCAGGCGCTCGTCGAACTTCCGGGTGTGGATGATGGTCTCGTAGAAATCGCGGCTGCTGTCGATGTTGTGGTTGTAGACCTGGCAGCCGGCCGCCTTGAGGCGCGTCGCCTGGGCCTCGTCGAGCATGCCGAGGGTGACGCAGACCTCCATGCCCATGCCGGAGACGCCGCGCACCATGTCCAGCACGGCGTCGAAGTTGGCGTCGTCCTTCACTTCTCGCCAGGCGGCGCCCATGCAGTAGCGCGTCGAGCCGTTCGCCTTCGCCTCGGCGGCGCCGGCCAGGACCTTCGCCACGTCCTTGAGGGGCTCCACCTTCAGGGCGGTGTTGTAGCGGGCGCTCTGGGGGCAGTAGGCGCAGTCCTCCGGGCAGGCCCCGGTCTTGATGGAATCCAGCGTGCAGAACTGGATCTCCTCCGCGTTCCAGTGGGCGCGGTGGGCCGTGGCCGCCCGGTAGAGCAGCTCAGGCACCGGCAGGTCGTGGATGGCGCGGATCTCGGCGGGGGACAGGGGCATGGGCGTTCCCGAAAAGGGACCATTCTAGCGGAGTCCCCAGGGGAGCCCGACGTGGTGTACGAGGGGGACCTCGCGAACCGAAGCTGGGCGGGCGGTCCCCCCTCGTTCATGTCAACCGGGCCCGTCCAGGTCCAGCCGGTAGCCGACGCCGGGTTCGGTGATGAAGTGGCGGGGGCGCGCGGGATCAGCCTCCAGCTTCCGGCGCAGCATGGCCATGTAGATGCGGAGGTAGTGGGTGTTCCCCGCGCCGCCCGGGCCCCAGACCTCCACCAGGAGCTGGGCATGGGTGGCCACTTTCCCGTGGCGGCGCACGAGGGCCTCCAGCAGCCGGTATTCCAGGGCGGTCAGGTGGACGGGCCGTCCGTCGAGACTCACGTCGCGACGGGCGAGGTCCACGCGCAGGCCGCCGCCGGCCACCACGGAATCCCCGGCCTCGGTCTGGACCGCGCGGCGCAGGGCCGCGCGGAGCCGGGCGAGCAGCTCTGCGGCGCCGAAGGGCTTGGCCAGGTAGTCGTCGGCGCCGTGATCGAGGGCGCGCACCTTGTCGCGCTCCTGGTTCCGGGCGCTGAGGATGACGATGGGCCGCCGGCTCCAGGCACGGAGCTGCCGCAGCACCTCCATCCCGTCCTGGTCGGGCAGGCCCAGGTCCAGCAGCACCAGGTCGGGGTTGTGGCTGCGGGCCTGGGCCAACCCCTCGGCGGCCGTGGCCGCGGTGAGCACCTGGTAGCCCTGGCCGGCCAGGGTGGGTACGAGGAAGCGCCGCAGGGCCGGCTCGTCCTCGACCACCAGGATGCGGAGCGGGTTCGCGGGGGCCGTCATGGGGTCCCCTCCGGCAGTGCCGGAGGATCTCCGGGCAGGGGCAGGTCGATCCGGATGGCCGTGCCCCCGCCCGGTCGCTCCACCGCCTGGATCCCGCCGCCATGCGCCTGGACGATGGCGCGGCAGATGGCGAGCCCGAGCCCCACGCCGCCCTCGCCGCTCCCGGGGAGGCGGAAGAACTTCTCGAATACCCGTTCCCGGAGGGCCTCCGGGATGCCGGGCCCCCGGTCGGCCACTTCCAGGCACAGGCGGCCCGGCTCGCTCCAGGCGCGGAGAGCCACATCCCGACCGGGCGCGTGGCGCCGTGCGTTGGCCAGCAGATTGACGAGGACCTGCTCCATGAGGGCGGCATCGAGGGGCACCAGGGGCAGGTCGGGAGGGAGGTCCACGTGGATGGGCACGGGGCCCTCCCGGCGTTCCAGACGACCCAGGGCCGAGCCCACCACCTCCTCGAGGGGCTGCCATTCCTTCTGGGCCTGGAGGACACCGCTCTCCAGCCGCGTGAGGTCGAGGAGGTTGCCCAGGAGGTGGGCCAGGCGCTCGCTCTCGTCCTGGATCATGGCCAGCAGGTCGCGGCGGGCCGGCTCATCGAGGCCGTCCGTCAGCAGCAGCGTCCCGGCAGCGCCGTGGATGGCCGCCAGGGGCGTCCGCAGGTCATGCCCGATGGCGCCGAGGAGGGTGTTGCGCAGGCGCTCCGTCTCCCGCTCCAGCTGGGCCTGGCGGGCCTCCTCGAGCCACCGGAGCCGCTCCAGGGCCAGGGCGATCTGGGCCGCGAAGGCCATGAGCAGCTCCCAGGTGCGGGGGGGCAGGCCTCCTGCCTCGGCGGGCAGGATCCGCAGCACGCCTTCGCACCGGTCCGTGCCGGTCAGCGAGAGGTAGAAGGCGCCCCCCAGGGGCAGGGGCTCGAGGGGATCGCCCTGGCGGGCCGCCAGATCCAGGCTGGGGCCCAGTTCGGAGGGTGGGGGCAGGTCGTGGTCCGCCAGGGAGCCGGGCAGAGACCGCCAGGTCTCGCCCTCCGGAAACAGGACCCAGGCCCCGGCCTTGAAGGTCCGCCCGATGTGCTCGGCGGCGGAGAGGGCGATCTCCTCCGGGGACTGGCTTCGAGCCAGGGCGCGCCCCAGGAGGTAGAGGGAGGCCGTGTGGAACTCGCGGCGCTGGACCTCCCGCGCCTGCAACCGCAGCCGCCGCAGCAGGCCCATCACGAGCTGGGCCGCCAGCAGCATGGCCAGGAAGAAGAGCAGGTTGGGCCAGTGTCCGCCCTGGCTGAAGCGCGGGGTCTCCAGGAGGAAGTTGTAGAGCAGGGTGCCGAGGGCGGAGGCGAGCACGCCCAGCCCCTGGCCCCAGCGGTGGGCGATGAGCGCCACGCCGAGCAGGTAGATGGGCAGCACCAGCGAGAGGTTCCCCTCCCGCGGCAGGAGCCAGGCCAGGCCCGTGCAGGCGCCCAGGACCAGGAAGGCGCCGGCGGTGGCCCCGAAGGGGGAGGCCGGGGCCCCGGCCCAGGCCGCCTCGGGAGGATCGTCCAGCACCACCAGGCTGGCATCCAGCCCCCGTCGCAGGAGTTCGTCGGCGGTGGCGTGGCCCAGGCGGGCCCAGGGCCACCGGCCCCTGGACCGGCCGAGCAGGAGGACCTGCGCACGGGTGCCGCGGGTGAGGTCCGCCAGGCCCTGGGCGAGGGTCGGCGCGCGGACGCGCCGGGTTTCCGCGCCGAGACGCTGGGCCTCCTGCATCCAGACCTGGACCTGCTCCTCGTCCTCCGTGGCGGCCCCGGCCGTGGTCTCGACATGGGCCGCGATCCAGGGGGCGTTCCGCTCCCGGGCCAGGCGGCAGGCGGCCTGGATCAGGCGGAGGGCGCGGGCCTCGGAACCGAGGGCCACGAGAATGGGCCGGGTGGAGGCATCCATGGGCGCTCCAGGGTAGCCCGGGGGGACCGCATAAAAACCGCGTAAAAAGTCACGTTCCGGCGGTCCGCCCGGTCCCGGATCCCCTCCATACTGCGGCGTCCCTGGTTTGGGGACGAGGAGGTTGTCTTCATGTCACCGATGCCGATCAACGTGGGCAATACGGCCTTCATGCTGCTCTGCGCCAGCCTCGTCATGCTCATGACGCCCGGCCTGGCGTTCTTCTACGGCGGGCTGGTGGGCCGGAAGAACGTGCTGACGATCATGACCCAGAGCTTCGTGTCCCTGGGCTGGACCACCGTGCTGTGGTTCGCCTTCGGCTACTCCATGTGCTTCGGCCCCACCTGGCACGGCATCGTGGGCGATCCCACCCACTACGCCTTCCTGCGGGGGATCACCCTGCACAGCATGTTCCAGGGCAACGACGCGGGCATCCCCCTCATGGTGCATGTCGCCTACCAGATGATGTTCGCCATCATCACGCCCGCCCTCATCACCGGCGCCTTCGCGAACCGGGTGACCTTCAAGGCCTACTTCCTGTTCCTCACGGGCTGGCTGATCTTCGTCTACTTCCCCTTCGTCCACATGGTCTGGAGCCCCGAGGGCATCCTGGCCAAGTGGGGCGTGCTGGACTTCGCGGGCGGCATCGTGGTGCACAACACCGCGGGCCTGGCCGCCCTGGCCTCGATCCTCTACGTGGGCCGGCGCAAGGTGGTGGAGAACGTGCCCCACAATGTGCCCCTCATCGCCCTGGGCACCGGCCTGCTCTGGTTCGGCTGGTACGGCTTCAACGCCGGGTCCGAGCTGCGCGTGGATTCCGTCACGGCCTCCGCCTTCCTGAACACGGACATCGCCGCCTCCTTCGCCGCCGCCACCTGGCTGCTGGTGGAGTGGATGAACGCCCGGCAGCCCAAGTTCGTGGGATTGCTCACGGGCGCCGTGGCGGGCCTGGCCACCATCACGCCGGCGGCGGGCTACGTCTCGCTCAGCACGGCGGCGCTCATCGGCATCCTGGCCGGCGTGATCTGCTACTACGCCGTGGCTCTGAAGAACAAGCTCGGCTGGGACGACGCGCTGGATGTCTGGGGGGTCCACGGGGTGGGCGGCTTCATCGGCGTGATCTTCCTCGGCGTGTTCGCCTCGAAGGCCTGGAATCCCGCCGGTTCCGACGGCCTCCTCCTGGGCAATGTCGCCTTCTTCGGCAAGCAGTGCGCCGCGGTGGCCATCTCCTCCCTGTGGGCCTTCGGCTTCACCTACGGAATGCTCTGGGTCATCGACCGCATCACGCCGGTCCGGGTGGCCCCCACGGCCGAGGAGACGGGACTCGACACGGAACTCCACGGCGAAGAGGCCTACCCCCAGGGGGTCTGAACCCGGCCCCCACCCGGTTCCGCGGGGCCGACTCCCGGCCCTGCGACGGAGGTCCATGTGCGCTGCCTGCAACCCATCCCCATGATCGGGCTCCTCGCCGCCACCCTGGCTGCCCAGGCTCCGGCGCCCAGCCTCAAGTGGCACGGATCCCTCTGGGCCTCGGCGGTCGCCCAGGATCGGGAGACGCGGGACGGATCCCTGGTCTTCCGTCCCCTGGAGGCGGGGCAGAGCCAGTTCTCGCTCGATGGTCTGATGCTGGGAGTCGATGCCGCCTTCGCCCAGGGCTGGTCCGCGAAGGCCACGGTCCTGGCCGGGAACACGGGCAGGACCATCCAGGCCACCACGGGCGACACGGGCACCATCGCGGCCGTGGAGGCCATGCTGGTCTGGACGGGAGAGCGGGATACCCTCCGCATCGGGCGGATGATCACCTTCATCGGGATGGAGTATCTGGACGGCGCCCAGAATCTCACGGCCAGCCGGGGCCTGCTCTTCACCTTCTCCGATCCCTTCGGCCAGGTGGGCGTCAACTGGCACCACGCCGTCAGTCCGGCCTGGAGCGGCGATGTCTGGGTCTTCAACGGGGAGGACCGCCAGAAGGACAACAACCATGGCAAGACCGTGGGGCTGGGCCTCACCTGGAACCCCGGGGGACGGGCCGACGCCTACCTCTCGCTGCACGCCTACCGCGGGCCGGAGCAGGACGGGCTGGGGGCGGCCTCCGGCACCGGCGCGGAGGGGCGTCCCCGGGAACGGGTGTGCCTCATGGGGCAGGGTGTCTGGGGGCGGTTCACGCTCCAGGGCGAGATGTCCCTCGGGCGCGAGGCCTTCGCCGCGGGGAGCCTCCTGGGCGCCCGGGATGCCCAGTGGGCGCGGTGGCGGGGCTTCGGCCTGATCCTGAAGCAGGAGCTGGGGCGGGGCATCAGCCTCGTGGCCCGGGCGGAGCGGCTCAGCGATGACCACGGCGTCCGCCTGTCCCTGGATCCGACCCTCCGGGCGAGCCTGGGGCTGGATGCGGGCGGCGTGGCCTACGCGGGCCGGGCCGGGGCCGACCTGGTCGCCCGGTCCCTCAGCCTCGGCGTGGAGAAGAAGCACGGGCCGGCCTTCGCCCGGGTCGAGGCCCGGCAGGACCGGCTGAACCGGGACCTGACGGACGCCCAGGGCGCCACCTTCCGGGAGGGCCTGTCCGCCACGGTGAGCGTGGGGGCAGCCTTCTAGGCGCCTACCGGGGACGTCGGAAGCGGCATGGGGGCCGGTCTGCCCAAGGTGGTCTGTGGACGGCTGTGGGGACAGGCGAAGATGGGCCCTCCGGCGTGCTAGATTGTCCCTTCGAACGCCATCCGGCGCGAGGAGTGACCGTGGCTGCCACCCCCCCCCAGACCGCGACTGCCGAAGCCCTCACCCGGGAGCAGCGCGTGGCGCTGTACCGGAC
>JAJYBX010000101.1 GCA_021778785.1 Acidobacteriota bacterium | reverse complement strand
ACAGCGCCAAATCCAGACCAGGGCCCGGGACGAGACCGGCATCCTGGTGGATGCCTTCAATGGCCTGATGGCGCGCTTGGACAGCAAGGCGGAACGGCTGCTAGGAGCCAAGGCCGAACAGGACGAAGAACTGGCCCTGGCCAAGCATGTGATCCAGCGACTGGTGGAACCCGGCCTGCGGGCCCTGCCGGCCCATCTCCATATGGAGACCCTCCAGACTCAGCGCATCAACGGCGATGTCTGTGCCTACCAGGAAGGCCTGCCTGGCATCCACTTCGGCCTGCTCTGCGATGCCACCGGACACGGGCTCACCGCCGGGATCTCCACCTTGCCCGCCATCCAGACCTTCCTCGGCATGGTCAACAGGGACATTCCGCTCGAAACCATCTACGCGGAAATCAATCAGAAGGTCATGCAGATGATGCCGGTGGAGCGGTTTGTCTGCCTGGCGCTGCTGCGCATGGATGCCCAGGCCGGAACCTTGTCGGTCCTGAACGCGGGACTGCCCGATGCCATCCTCTACCTGCCGGATGGCGGACGCCGGACCTTTCCCAGCCGGACGCTCCCTGCCGGAATCCTTACACATGGAGATGCTCCGATCGTCGAAAGCGTGGCGGTGGCTCCGGGAAGCCGCCTCCTCGTATTCACAGACGGGGCCCTGGACCTCTTCCCACCCGAGGAGGTGGACCGCCGCCTCCTCCAGGGGTTGACGCAGTGTCCCCTGGAGGTCCACCAGCAGGCGATCCGGGAGAACCTCGCCTTGGCCATCTGCGATCAGGAACAGCACGACGATGTGACCTGGGCCCTCTGGGAAATGCCCGCGCCCTCCTGCCCACTCCTTGAATCCACCGGGGCGGGGCCGCAAGAGGAGTCCACGTCACTCGATGAACACCTTGTCCTGGAGCTGGCTTTCTCACCCCACCGCCACGCGGTGCGAGAGGTGCTCCCTGAGGTGATCCACTTCCTGCTCTCCCGTGGGCTCGGTCAACGGGAAACCCAGGTGGTGAATCTGACCCTGACCGAGGCCCTGGTCAACGCGGTGGACCATGGCGTCCTGGGGCTGGAGTCCCGATTGAAGGAACACGGATTCGAGGCCTACGAGGCCATCCGCAGGCTCCACCTCGCAGGACTCCAGGAGGGGGTCGTGAAACTGAGGATCCACATGCGGACCCTTCCAAGCGGTTCGCTCCGGGAGATCCTCGTGGAGGTGGAGGATTCAGGCCCGGGGTTCGATTGGCGGGCCTGGGAGCGGGCCTGCGATTCACCCGCCCTGGCACCGAGCGGGCGCGGCCTCCTGCTGATCCGGGCGCTATCGACTGCACTTGCCTTCAACGAAGCGGGCAACCAGATCCGGTTCACCGTCCCCTGCGGTTGATCAGCCGAAGGCCAGGCAGCGCAGGCTCAGGCTGCCGAGTTCCCAGCCTTTGAACACGGTCTGGACGGCCGCCCCCCTGCCGGCGCCCAGGGCCAGCCAAAGGGGATCCAGGTGCTCGGTGCTTGGAACGGACTCAGCGGCGCCGGGTGCGTCCGCCCAATCCATGGCCGTCTCGGGACGGTCCGAGGTGAGTCGTTCCAGGAGCCATCCCTCGAAGGCCTCCGCCCAGGGTTGGGGGTTCGAGGCGCCGCTCCAGTCGAGGCGGCCGAGGTTGTGGACGAGTCCACCGCTGCCGAGGACCAGGATGCCCTCCTCGCGCAGGGGGGCCAGGGCCTGTCCGGCCGTCCAGAGCCGCCGGGGATCCCGCGGTCGGGGGAGGGAAAGCTGCACCACCGGCACCTGGGCCTCAGGGAGGAGGTAGCGGAGCGGCACCCAGGCGCCATGGTCCAGGCCGCGATCCGGATCGGGCCGGACCGCCTCCCCCGCACCCGCCAGGAGATCCTGCACCCGCGCCGCCAGGGCCGGATCACCGGGAGCCGGGTACTGCAATCCGTAGAGTTCTTCGGGGAAGCCCCCGAAGTCGTGGAGGGTCCGCGGGCGCGCCCCGGTGGTGATGCGGAAGCCTTCGGGGGTCTCCCAGTGGGCGGAACACACCACCACGCCCCGGATGAGCCGCAGACCCGCGGCCAGCGCGGTCAGCCGCGCTCCCCAGGCGCCACCTTCGAGCGCGAGCATGGGGGAACCGTGGGCAGCGAAGAGGGGCGGCTGGGCCCGGAGGACGTCCATGCCCCCAAATCTGGCACGCCCAAAAATATGTTTCAACTCTCATCTTCAAGATCCGCGTCGGATCGGCCGAAGCGATTGAGGAGGAAAGGTCTAAGTAGGCTAAGCTTTCTGGAAACCCGGAGCGCGCGTGGACCTCAGGCTCGGCGTCAACATCGATCACGTGGCCACCCTCCGCCAGGCCCGCGGCGGCCATGAGCCGGAGCCGGTGGCGGCAGCCCTCCTGGCCCAGAGCGCGGGCGCGGAAGGCATCACGGTCCACCTGCGGGGGGACCGGAGGCATATCCAGGAACGGGATCTCCGCGTGCTGAAGGAGGTCCTGGCGGTCCCGCTGAACGTGGAGTGCGCCGCCACGCCTGAGGCCATGGCGGCGGTCATCCCCATGAAACCCGCCTGGGTGACCCTCGTGCCCGAGAGCCGGGAGGAACTCACCACCCAGGGCGGCCTGGACGCCATCTTCCTCCAGGGCATGCTCCGCACCATCCTCCGCGAGCTGCACAGCGCCGGCATCCGGGCGAGCCTCTTCCTGGATCCCGTGATGGACCAGGTCAAGATGGCCGCCAAGCTGGAGGCCGATGCCGTGGAACTCAACACGGGCCTCTACAGCGATCTGCCCATGGGCTCGGATCCGTCCCTCGAGCTGGGCCGCCTGCGCGACGCGGCGCGGATGGCCAGCCGCCTGGGGCTCCGGGTCCTTGCGGGCCACGGCCTCACGCTCCAGAACGTGGAGCCGGTGGCCGCCATCCAGGAGGTGGAGGAGCTCAACATCGGCCACAGCATCATCGGCCGCGCCGTGTTGATCGGCCTTGGGCCTGCCGTGGCCGAGATGCGGGCCGCCCTCGCCCGGGCCCGCCCATGAGCAATCTGAAGGGGACCCTGGAGAGCATTTCCCTCACGGACGTGGCCCAGCTCCTTCATGTCAACCGGAAGACCGGCATGCTGCAGGTCAGTTCCGGCAAGGCAAGCGGTGTGCTTTATTTCTCCAAAGGCGAGGTCATCCACGCGGAGACCCTGACTCAGCGCGGTGAATTGGCCGCCTTCGAGATCCTCGAATGGGTCTCGGGCCAGTTCGAGTTCCTGTCCACCCAGGTGCAGGTGCCCGCCACCATCCGCCGCACGGTCCCCGACCTGCTCATGGACTCCGCCCGGCTCAGCGACAGCCGCAAGCGTCTCCACACGCTGTTCCCGCGCCTCACGGCCGTGCCCTGGCCCACCCTGCCCCTTGCCCGGCTCACCGAGGGGCTCAAGATCTTCGCCGAGGAGCGGCGCATCCTGCCCTTCTTCGACGGCTACAGGGACTTCCAGGACGTCATGAAGGCCTCCGGCCAGAACGACGTGGCCGTGCTCCAGGCCGCAGGCATCCTCAAGGACGCCGGGCGGCTGGACGTACTCGAGCCGGACGCCCACGTGACCGTCGTGGCCATGAAGACCGGCCTCTTCAAGAAGGGGGACCGTCTCGAGCTCCCCAAGGCCATGGAAGGCTGGTGGACGGCCCTGGGGCCCTACGCCCACGGGGTGAAGAACCTCCGCGTGATCTGGCCCGAGGGACCCGCCGTGGAGCGGGTCGAATTCGTGTCGGGCCTGTCGGAGCATCTGCTCTCGGTTCCGCGGGAACTCATGCAGTCCTGGAACCTGGCCGAAGGGAGCCATGTCAAGGTGCGCCCCGCGCCCTGAGACGATTCTGGGAGGTCCCATGTCCGAAGTTCCTGAAGAAGCCTCCCTCCAGGCCCCGGCGGGCGTCTCCCCGCAGGACGGCATGGTCCAGGAGTTCAAGGAGCGCCGGGAACAGCTCGACCGGCGGCTGGACAGCATCCAGGACCTGATCCAGGAGGTCCGCAGGGAGCTCCAGGGGGATGCGGAAGCCAGCATCCACCGGCTGGCCCAGGCCGCCCAGGACATGGCCAACGGCCGGGTGTACCAGAAGATCGACATCGAGGCCAAGGGCGAGCTCGGCGCCCTTGTGACAAGCCTGAACCAGACCCTCCTGAACCTGCAGCAGCTCGACGCCTCCGTGAAGCACCAGAGCACTCAGGTGCCCGAACTCGCCGCCCAGCTGGATGCCATCACCAGCGACACGGAGGAGGCCACCCAGAACGTCATGAACCGCCTGGATTCCCTCATGGCCGCAGGGGAGGACGCCTCTAAGGCCTTCGCCGCCTGCGACGGTCAGATGAAGAAGCACCAGGAAAGCCAGGAGTCCCTGCACCAGGCCATCACGGGCTTCCTCGACCGCGCCTCCGCCGGGGAGGACAGCACCGCCCTGGCCCAGGAGGTGCTCGAGTTCCTGTTCGCCCACCAGATGGAGGCCGCCGCCCCCCCACCGGACCTCACCCCGATCCAGACCAAACTCCTCCAGGTGGGCGACGAGGCCTTCGAGATCCTGAACATCCTCCAGTTCCAGGACATCACGCGCCAGAAGATCGAGAAGGTGGTGCTCCTCCTCAAGCAGTTCCAGGCCGGCCTCACCCGTCTGCTCGTCATCTTCAACATCCACAGCGGCGCCCTGGCCGAACAGGGGTTCGGCGATCGGCATGTGGCCACCCAGGACCGCATCTTCGACACCAGCCTCGAGGCCGACAGCCGGAAGGACAGCGTCGAGGACATCATCGCCCAGTTCAAGAGCGGCAGCGGGAACTGAGCCCAGGCCGGCTCAGGCCAACGCGATCTCCAGCTCGCCGAGCCCGTCGATGCCGCAACGGACGCGGTCGCCCTTCACCAGGACGCCCACACCCGCCGGCGTGCCGGTGAAGATGAGGTCCCCCGGCGCCAGGGCCACGAAGGTGGAGAGGTGGGCGATGATCTCCGCCACGCTCCAGATCATCTGGGACAGGTCCCCCTTCTGCCGCGTCTCGCCGTTCACGCTGAGCCAGATGGCGCCGGCCCCCGGATGGCCGGATCGGCTGGCGGGCACGATGGGGGAAACGGGCGCGGACTGGTCGAAGCCCTTGGCCATCTCCCAGGGCTGGCCCTTCTCCTTGGCACGGGCCTGGAGGTCCCGCCGGGTCAGGTCGATCCCCACGGCGTAGCCGAACACGCAGTCGAGGGCGGATTCAACCGGGATCGCGCTCCCGCCGAGCCTCAGGGCCACCACCAGCTCCACCTCGTGGTGGAGGTTCGACGTCGCGGGGGGATAGTCGAGGGTGCCCCCGCCCGGCACCGCGGCGTCCCGCGGCTTGCCGAAGAAGAAGGGCGGTTCGCGGCGGGGATCCCCGCCCATTTCGAGGGCGTGATCCGCATAGTTGCGGCCGACGCAGTAGATCCGCCGCACCGGAAAGAGACCGGCGCCCTCCTTCACCGGGACGAGGACCGGGGCCGGGATCGGGGGGACGGTTTCCATGGGTGCTCCCTTCACGGATGGACTCATCCACTCTACCCCTTGGCGCGGGGGTGGGCCTTCTCGTAGGTCCGGGCCAGCTCGTCGAGACCCAGGTGCGTGTACCGCTGGGTGGTGCTGAGGCTGGCATGTCCCAGCAGTTCCTGGATGGCGCGGAGGTCCATCCCGCGGTTGAGGAGATGGGTCGCGAAGCTGTGCCGCAGGGCGTGGGGGCTCACCCGCGCCCGCACGGCGGCGGCCTCCAGCGCCTGGCGGAGGAGGGCCCGCACGCTGGTGGGCGTGAGCCTCCCCCCCCGCTGATTGAGGAAGAGCGCCGGGCTCTGGGGCAGCGCCTTCCCGGCCAGGAAGGCGCCCCGGTGGCCCAGGTAGGCCGCCAGCACCTCCCCGGCCCGCTCATGGTAGGGGACAAGCCGTTCCTTGCGCCCCTTGCCCAGCACGCGGAGGGTGCGCTGGTCCGCCAGCAGATCCTGGAGGTCCAGGCCGACCAGCTCCGACACGCGGAGACCCGACGCGTAGAGCAGCTCCAGCAGGCAGCTGAGGCGGGCGGAGGGGAAGTCCACGGCCGGGGGAAGGTCCAGGAGCGCCTGGCTCTCGCCCTCGGTGAGGAAGGCCGGAAGCCGCTTCGGCTGTTTGGGATTCCTCAGGCCCGATGCGGGATTCCGGGTGATGCGCCGGGTCTCCCACAGCCACTTGAAGAAGGTCCGCACCGTGGAAAGGGCACGCGCCTGGCTGGCAGGATCGAGTCCGCGTTCACCCAGCTCCAGGGCGAAGCCGCGCAGGGTGCGGGGGCTCACCTCCCAGGTGTCCCACCCGCAGCGCACTGCGTGGTTCAGGAGTTTTTCCAGGTCGCCGTTCTGCGCGCGTGCCGTGTGGGGCGACACGCCGCGGGCACGCTGCTCCAGATGGAAGGCCGCGATGCCGTCGCCCAGGGGTCCTCCGCCGTTCCCTGCTACCATTCCGTCACATCCCCCGCAGCTCCGGAGTCATTGTGGCCCAGCCCGTCGAGACCATCGCGCAGCTTTTCTATCAGGCGATCGAACGGAACCGACCCGATGCCCTGGCCTCGAAGCAGAACGGCGCCTACGTGCCCATCTCCCACCTGGAGCTGCAGGCCCAGGTCGAGCGCCTGGCCCTGGCCC
This sequence comes from Acidobacteriota bacterium, assembly GCA_021778785.1. GTDB lineage: Bacteria > Acidobacteriota > Holophagae > Holophagales > Holophagaceae > Geothrix. The sequence continues at coordinate 180 of JAJYBX010000101.1, read as the reverse complement.
TGGACCGCCGGGGTCTGCGGATGGGCGACCGGGTGGCCTTCATGTCCGAGAACAGGCCGGAGTGGGCCATCGCGGACTTCGCCTGCGCCATCCTGGGCCTCCCCGATGTCACCATCTACGCCACCCTCAATGCGGGCCAGGCCGCCTTCATCCTCCGGGACAGCGAATCCCGCTGGGTGC
>JAJYBX010000100.1 GCA_021778785.1 Acidobacteriota bacterium | reverse complement strand
CGGGCTTCACGAAATGTTGGGGCTTGGATTCGGGATCGATGAGGGCCTGGATGGTGCGCGAGCGGTCCTGGGCGCTGATGCCCGTGGTGGTGCCCTCCCGGGCCTCCACGCTCACGCAGAAGGCCGTCTCGAAGGGGCTGGTGTTCTCGCGCACCATGAGGGGGATCTGGAGGCGATCGAGGAGGGGGCCCTCCAGGGCCGCGCAGATGAGGCCCCGGCCGTGGGTGGCCATGAAGGCGATGGCCTCGGGGCTGACGTGCCCGGCGGCGAGGGTGAGGTCGCCCTCATTCTCGCGGTCCTCGTCGTCCACCACGACCACCATCCGGCCCTCCCGGATGGCCTCGATGGCATCCTCGATGGGGGCGAAGGGGGAATCGGGTCGGCGTTCCATAGGCCCCCCAGGATGGCCGAGGCGCCGCCGCGGGGGAAGGGCGCACTCCGTGGTAGGATACGCAAATCCATATAGGCCGCCCAATTTCCGAGAGGAATTGCCCATGTCCCAGGGTGTGATTCAAGGCTCCATGCGCGAGGCTCCGCTGCCGGACATCATCCAGCTCGTGAGCCAGGGCGGGAAGTCGGGCTGCTTCCACGTGCAGCAGGACTCCGCCAAGGCGCGGATCTACCTGAAGGACGGCCGGATCATCCACGCCATCACCAACAACGGCGAGGGCTTCGACGCCCTCATGGAAGTGGCCCTCTGGCTGGAAGGCAGCTACCGCTTCGAGGAAGGCGCCCAGGATGTGCCCGCCACCATCACCAAGCCCAATGCCTCCATCCTCATGGAACTGGGACGGCGGATGGACGAGTGGCGCGTCATCAGCCAGAAGGTGCCCTCGGTGGAACTCTATCCCCAGTCCACCCTGCTGCCCGGCGAGACCCCCCAGGGCGTGAACCCGCGGGAGGCCCGCCTGCTGAACCTCGCCACGGGCTACTACAGCGTGGCCGAGCTCGCCGATGTCACGCAGAAGCCGGTGCTCACCGTGGCCAAGGACCTCTACGGCCTGGTGATGGCCGGCCACATCAACCTGAAGGGCATCCGTTCGGGCCGGGCCCCCAAGGTCGACGCCGCTGCCGCTCCCCCCCCGGCCGCGCCGGAACCGCAGCTGGTGCCCATCTCCGAGCGGCTCGGGCTCTCTCCCGTCGTCCCTGAATCCCGGGAGGAGGAGACGGCCATCGTCAGGCTCCAGGCGCCCCCGCCGATGCCCATCATCCCCATCCAGGGCTTCCCCGAAGCGGAGGAATCCCTGCCGGTGACCGTGGGTGGCGGCGTGGCCGCCGATGCCCCGCTCGTGGCCCCGTCCACGCCCAAGCCGGTCGCACCGGCGGACGACCCCGTGCGCATGGCCAAGCTGACGGCCTTCACCCAGCGCATCGCCCAGGCGGCCAAGACCGTGCTGCCCGAGGCCCACCACGAGATGGTGAACCGCCTGCAGGCCAAATCCACCCAGCAGATCATCGGCGGAGAGGGCCCCGAGGCCGTGAAGGGCCTGGCCCTGGCCATCTCCCGCGGGGCCGTGGACGCCGGCTGCGACGCGGAGCTGGTGCGGACCCTGAATGCCCAGCTCAAGGCCCTGTTCACCAAGTAGGTGGTCCGTATGATCTCCCGAACCCTGCGCGGTCTCGCGGCCTGCGCGCTGCTCCTGCTCCCCTTCGCCTGCAAGGATGCCGTCACCTCCGGCAGCACCTCGGGCGTGGCGCTCTACGCCTTCGATTCCACCACCAGCACCGTGATGGTCTGGAACGATCTCGAGGCCCTGTACGCCGCCACCTCCACGCCGGCTCCGGACCGGACCCTGACTTCCAGCCTCCTCAGCAAGGTGACGAGCCTGGGCTGGGGCGGATCCTGCATGGACAGCCAGCGGAACCTCCTCTACCTGGTCTCCGATTCCGGCACCATCGTCCGCATCAACCGGGCCCGCAGCCAGACGGGGGCCGTTCCCAGCACCGACATCGCCTCCTTCAGCCTCGCCACCACGGACCGCCTCACCAACGGGAAGTTCGGCCAGGCTGCGATCGATCCCCAGACCGACATGCTCTACATCACCGAGAACGGGGACAACGGCACCCGCATCTGGGGGGTGGCCAACGCCAGCACCCAGCTCCAGGACAACACCATCGCCCTCCAGGCCCTCCAGGTTTCCGGCGACAGCGGCGGCACCGGCGTGGCCGCGGGGTCGGGGGCCGTCTATGCCTTCTTCGTCGACGGCAATCCGGTGGGACCCGACGTCCTCACGGGCCCGCGCCTTCGCAGCGGAACCCAGGCCGGCTTCAGCGCCTCAGGGGTGATCCTCGGCAGCTCCACGGCCCTTGGGAAGTACGGCAGCCTGGCCCTGGACACGGGCAACAGCTACCTCTACGTGGCCCGCCACAACACGGACAGCGGCAGCACAGCCCCCCCCGTGGAGGTCTTCCGCACGGGACAGTTCGGCCTGACCTACAACCAGGCGCCCGCCTTCACCCTGGGCAGCGCCACCGCCCAGCCCGATCTCCGCGTCATCGCCCATCCCGCGACCAAGGACTGGCTCGTGGGCCTCCGGGGCCAGGGCACCACGGGCTACGCCACCCTCATCCTCTGGAAGGCGCCCCTGGGTGGAACCGACGCCAAGGTGCTGGCCGTGAGTCCCTCCACGACGGTGTTCCGCGGCGTGGCCATGGACGGGGACGCCTCGTGACCCAGCTCCGCCTGCTCGGGCTGCTGCTCCAGGACGTCTGGAAAGATCTCTTCCGCCACCGCGGGCAGTATCTCCTCGCGGTGCTGACGCTGGCCTCGGGCTTGCTCCTGGCCGGGGGCGGCCTGCTCCTGGTGGAGAGCCTGGACCGCTTCGTCCAGCATCTCGAAGGCATGGCCAGGGTGGTGGTCTACGCTGCGGACGGCCAGACCCTCCAGGCGGCCGAGGCCCGGCTCAAAGGCGATCCGCGGTTCATCGACGTGCGCCGCGTGAGCGCCGAGGAGAACCGGAAACGGTTCCAGTCCGCCACCCGGGAGGCGGGACTCCTACTGGACGGCGCCGGTCCCGATGCGTTGCCGGAGAGCCTGGAGCTGACCCTCCGGCCCGACCTCACGGCCGCCCACAAGGCTGCGGAGGTGGGCGAGAGCCTGCGCCAGATGCCGGGCGCGGGCGATGTGCTGGTGGACCAGGCCCGCCTGGAGAACCTGCAGCACATGGCCCGGATGGTCCGCTCGGCCCTGGCCACCCTGGGCCTGCTGCTCCTGCTCGCCGCGGGGTTCGCCACGGGGAACGTGATCCGCATGAGCATCATGGCCCGGGAGGAGGAGATCGTCATCATGCGGCTGGTGGGGGCCTCCGAGGGATTCATCCGCACGCCCCTAGTGGTGGAGGGCGCCGCGCTGGGCCTGGCGGGCAGCCTCCTGGCCCTGGGTGGGCTCTTCGCGCTCTGGTGGCCGGTGGCCCGCGGCCTGGGCGGCCTGTCGCCCCTCCTGGTGGACCTGGCGCGGCTGGGCTTCTTCTCCGCCCGCAGCATGGCCCTGCTGGCCCTCGTGGGGGCGGCCACCGGTGCCCTGGGCGCCCTGTGGGCCTTCCTCTCCACCCGTCGCGCCCAGCGCGAGGCCGAGGCTGCCCTGGAGGGCGTGGGCTAGCCTTCGATGCCCGCGTCGCGGGCCAGGGTCTCCAGTTCCGCAGCGGTGAGCAGTCCGTCCGAGGTGCCCCGCAGGGTGCAGGCGTGGCGGGCCGCCAGCTGGCCCCGGCGGAGGGAGGCCTCCAGCGATCGCCCCTCCAGCACATGGGCCGTCAGGAAGCCCACGGCGAGGGAATCCCCCGCGCCGTTGGTGTCCACCACGGGGCGGTCCAGGGTCTCCGCCGGGAACTCGCGCAGGCCTGCCCGGGTGCCCAGGACGCAGCCCCGGGGACCGAGCGCGGCCACCACGATGCGGTCGGGGCGGGCCGAGAGGAAGGCCTGGATCAGCGGGCCAGGGTCCCCATGGTTGGCCGAGGAGAAGAACAGGATGTCGGCCTCGCGGAGGTACGGGGCGCGGTAGGGATCGCCAGGATCCACCACGTCCTGGAGGTCGCAGGCCACGGTGAGGCCCAGGTCCCGGGCCACGGGCAGCAGGTCCCGGGTCCAGGCCGCCAGGTTCACGTGGGCCAGGCGGGCCCCGGCCAGGACCGTGCGGCAGGCGGCCGGATCCGGATGGAGGCGGGCGTGGCCCTTCCCGTCGTAGAAGTTCCGCCGGCTGCCGTCCGGGGCCATGAGGTTCACGCTCCGCGCCGTGCCTTCGGGATCCAGGAACAGGGCCCGGAGGTCCACGCCGGCTCCGGCGAGGGTGTCGCGGCAGAGCCGCCCAGGCGCATCGTCCCCCACATGGCCGATGAAGGCCGTGCGCCGCCCCAGGCGGGCATAGCCGAGGCTGGCGTAGCCGCCGGCCTGGCCCACGCAGTCCAGGTTCTCCGTGAAGGTGGTTTCCGCCGAGCCCGCAGGAACCTGCGGGGGCAGATAGACGTTCGTGTCGACGCCCAGGTTGCCGAGGACGACGACCTCGGCGGGGCTCATCCCCGCCACCGCCGGGGGTCCGGCTCGCCCAGGCCCAGCTGGTCCAGCACGCGGGTGGCGAAGGTGTCGAAGAGGTCGTCCAGGGACTTCGGCCCGCTGTAGAAGCCCGGCATGATCGGCATGACCACCGCCCCGGCGTCGTGGACGCGCAGCATGTTCTCCAGGTGGATGCGGTTCAGGGGCGTCTCCCGCAGGCACAGCACCAGGGGGCGGCGCTCCTTCAGGCAGACGTCCGCCGCGCGGCTGACCAGGGATTCGCTCACGCCGGCGGCGATGCGGCCCAGGGCCCCGGCACTGCAGGGCACGAGGGCCATGCCGTCCTGGCGGAAGGAGCCCGACGAGATGTCGGCGCCCAGATCCCGCTCGTCCCGCAGGCCCACCTTGGGCAGGGCGGCCAGCTCCTTCGGGGTGAGGCCGGTCTCGTCCAGGAGGCAGCGCTTCCCGGTGGGGGAGAGCAGCAGGGCGACCTGCTCCACCTCGGGGTTCGAGATGAGCCGCCGCAGCACCGCCACGCCGAAGGCGGAGCCCGAGGCGCCGGTGATGGCGAGGGTGACGCGCCGGCCCACGGCCCTCACTCCGGCCGGTCGAGGTCGAGGAACTGGGGACCGGCGTGGGTGATGGACCCGGCGCCGAAGGTGAGGAGCAGGTCCCCGGGCCGGGTGAGCTCCAGCAGGGCCGCCGGGAGGTCCTCCACCCGCCCGGCCAGATGCACCTCCTTCTGGCCGTGGGCGCGCAGGGTCTCCACGATCGCCGCGCCGTCCACGCCCTGGAGGGGTGGCTCCCCCGCGGGGTAGATGTCCGTGACCACGACCACATCCGCCTCGAAGAAGGCCGTGCCGAATTCGTCGAGCAGGGCCTTCGTGCGGCTGTAGCGGTGGGGCTGGAAGGCGGCGACGATGCGGCGCTCCGGGAACCCGGCCCGGGCCGCCGCCAGGGTGGCGGCGATCTCCGTGGGGTGGTGGCCGTAGTCGTCGATCACCAGGACGCCGCCCTTCTCGCCCTTGAGCTGGAAGCGCCGGTCGGCGCCGGTGAAGCTGGCCAGGCTGGCGCGGATGACCTCCCGCTCCACGTTCAGCTCCAGGGCCACGCCGATGGCGGCCAGGGCGTTCAGCACCATGTGGTGGCCCGGCACCCCCAGGCTGAAGGCGCCCAGGTCCTCGCCGAAGGCGCTGACCTTGAAGTGGGTGCGGAAGCCCTCCTGGCGGATCTCCCGGGCGCGGATGTCCACCTGGGGATGCGTGCCGTAGGTGTGGACCTGGCGCTTGAGGCGGGGCCGCACGGCGGCGGCGTGGGGATCATCCATGCAGAGGAACACGGATCCGTAGAAGGGCACCTTGTTGGCGAAGGTGACGAAGGCCTCCTGGATCTCCTCCAGGTTGCGGTAGTGGTCCAGGTGCTCCCGGTCGATGTTGGTCACCACGGCCAGGGTGGGGTTCAGCATGAGGAAGCTGCCGTCGCTCTCGTCGGCCTCGGCCACGAGGAAGGGCCCCTTGCCCAGCTTGGCGTTGCTCCCGATGGTGCCCAGCTTCCCGCCGATGACGATGGTGGGGTCGATGCCGCCCTGGCTCAGCACCTGGGCGACCATGCTGGTGGTGGTGGTCTTGCCGTGGGAACCGGCCACGGCCACGCCGTACTTCATGCGCATGAGCTCCGCCAGCATCTCGCCGCGGGGGATCACGGGCACCTTGGCGGCATGGGCGGCCACCACCTCCGGGTTGTCGCCCTTCACGGCCGAGGAGATCACCACCACCTGCGCGCCCTCGATGGCGCGGCCGATGTGGCCGAGGTGGACGGTGATGCCCAGGCTCCGGAGCCGCTGGGTGACGGCGCTCTCCTTCAGGTCGGAGCCGGAGACCTGGTACCCGAGGTTGGCCAGCACCTCGGCGATGCCGGACATGCCGATGCCCCCGATGCCCACGAAATGGATGTGCTGGATCTTGCCGAACACCGGATCTCCCCCGAAGCTTGATGGGGCCAGCATATCGCCTCATGGCCCCCCGTGGCACGGACCTCGCTTCCCAGGGTTCGACGCCACGTGGCGTTCCGAGAACGAGGAGGTTCGACATGACGTCCGCCAGCCTGCAGTTCCGCACCTTCGCCGCCCTGGCGTTGACTTCCCTCCTCTGTGGCGCTTCGCCACAGCAGGACCGGGAACGTCGCGCTACGCCACAACCCCGCGAGCCCATGCCCATGCGCAGCATGGACGAGCAGCGGCGGGCCACTCCCATGCCCACGGGCCCCCGGGGGAACCGGCTGGGCGGGGGCGACGACGGCGCCATGGGGCGTCGGGCCACGCCCATGCCCGGAGGGGGCCGGGTCACCACCTACACCGGCACCCGGATCATCGTGCC
>JAJYBX010000099.1 GCA_021778785.1 Acidobacteriota bacterium | reverse complement strand
GAAGGCCAACGCCATCAACATGCACCTGACCTACGTGCCCTACATCAAGGTGGCGGGCGAGCTGAAGTCGAAGCCGACCCAGCACAGCGTGAAGGAGCTGCGCGCCCTGGGCATCCAGCCCGACGTGCTGCTCTGCCGGGCGGACGTGGACATCCCCCGCGACCTGAAGGACAAGATCGCGCTCTTCTGCTCGGTCACGCCCGACGCGGTGTTCAGCGGCCGGGACGCCCACTCCATCTACGAGGTGCCCCTGAACCTGCACCAGGAGGGCCTGGACACCAAGGTGGCGGCCCTGCTGGGCCTGGGGGAGAAGGCCCCGGATCTCAGCGCCTGGCAGAACCTGCTGCACCGGATCCGCAATCCCAAGGGCAGCGTGCGCATCGCCGTGGTGGGCAAGTACGTGGAGTTCAAGGAGAGCTACAAGAGCCTCATCGAAGCGCTCCATCACGCGGGGTACGGCCTGGAGACCCAGGTGGACCTCAAGTGGATCGAGGCGGAGGATCTGGAGAACCAGGACCCGGCGGCCTTCCTGCAGGACTGCGACGGCATCCTGGTGCCCGGCGGCTTCGGCGTGCGGGGCACGCGAGGCATGGTTCGCTCCATCCAATACGCCCGCGAGCAGAAGGTCCCCTTCTTCGGCATCTGCCTGGGCATGCAGATGGCCTCCATCGAGTTCGCCCGCAACGTGGCCGGGCTGGAGGGCGCCGATTCCACCGAGTTCGACGACGCGCCGAAGCATCGCGTCATCTTCAAGCTGCGCGAGCTGGTGGACGTGGAGGAGCTGGGCGGCACCATGCGCCTGGGCGCCTACCCCTGCCGCCTCGCCCCCGGCAGCCAGGCCGAGAAGGCCTACGGCAGCCCCGAGATCAGCGAGCGGCACCGGCACCGCTACGAGTTCAACCACGAGTACAAGAAGGCCCTGGAAGACCGCGGCTTCGCCTTCACGGGCATGAGCCCCGACGGTGTCTTCGTGGAGATCGTGGAGGTGCCGGCGCACCCCTACTTCCTGGCCTGCCAGTTCCACCCCGAGTTCAAGAGCCGGCCCCTGAACCCCCATCCGCTCTTCACGGCCTTCGTGAAGGCCAGCGCCGGGCACCGGGGCTAGCCGGACGCCTTGACGGCCGGCCGGTTGGGTCTAGTCTGAGTCTCAGACTTTCCACCCAACTGTCAGCTGGAGGCATCCATGGTAGCCCTCGCCCACCTGTGGCTTCCGATCATCCTCTCGGCGGTGGTCGTGTTCCTGGCCAGCAGCGTGATCCACATGGTCCTGAAGTGGCACAACGCCGACTACCGGCGGTTGCCGGACGAGGAGGCCGTCCGCGCCGCCCTGCTCAAGGCGCCGCCCGCGCCGGGCATGTACGTGGTGCCTCATTGCATGGACATGAAGGCGATGGGATCGCCGGACATGCAGAAGAAGTACGCCGACGGACCGGTGGCGATGTTCTACCTGAAGGCCCCCGGCGCGCCCAGGATGGGATCCGCCCTGGGCGGCTGGTTCGCCTTCAACCTGGTGGTGTCCTTCCTCGTGGCCTACGTGGCCGCGCACACCCTGGCGCAGGGGGTCCACTACCTGCAGGTGTTCCGGGTGGTGGGTGCCATGGGGTTCCTCGCCTACGGACTGGAGTCCGTGCCGGCTTCCCTCTGGATGGGCAAGCCCTGGGGATCAACCTTCAGGGACATGCTCGACGGCCTCATCTACGGCCTTCTGATGGCCGGCGTCTTCGGCTGGCTCTGGCCCCGCTGATCGCGGTCCGAATGGAAAGAGGCGGGCCATCCGGCCCGCCTCTTTTCCTGAAGACACTGAAGACTGCGGACTACTTCCGCCCGCCCTTGGCCGCCCACTCCTCGAGCATGGCGGTGGTGACGGACTTGGGGCGCTCGATGGGGTAGCCCAGGGCGCGGTCCCAGGTGATGTTGGCCAGCACGCCCAGGGCGCGGCCCACGCCGAAGAGCACGGTGTAGAAGTCGTACTCCTTGAGGCCGTAGTACCACTGGATCACGCCGCTCTGCGCGTCGACATTGGGCCAGGGGTTCTTGGTCTTGCCCTGCTCGGTGAGCACGCCGGGGGCCACCTTGTAGATCATGTTGACCAGCTTGAAGAGCGGATCGTTGGGCAGGTGCTTGAGGCAGAACTCCATCTGCGCGGTGTAGCGCGGATCGGTCTTGCGCAGCACGGCGTGGCCGTAGCCCGGGATGACGTGGCCGGAGTTCAGCGTGTCCCACAGGGCCTTCTTGACGTTCTCCTCCGTGGGCTCGGCGCCGCCCATCTGCTTCTGGAAGGACATGATCCAGTCCAGCACTTCCTGGTTGGCCAGGCCGTGGAGCGGGCCCGCCAGGCCGTTGATGCCGGCGGAGAGGCTGTAGTAGGCATCCGAGAGGGCCGAGGCCACCAGGTGCGTGGCGTGGGCGCTGACGTTGCCGCTCTCGTGATCGCTGTGGAGGATGAAGTACATCCGGGCCACGTCGTCATAGGGCTTGGCGATGCCCATCATGTGCGCGAAGTTGGCGCCCATGTCCAGGTCGGCCTTGGGGGCGATGATGTCGCCGTTCTTGTACTTGTAGCGGTAGATGAAGGCCGCGATCTCGGGCAGGCGGGCCACCAGCGTGGTGGCGTCCTCGTACATCGTGTCCCAGTAGTCGTTCTTCTTCGTGTCGTGGTACTTCGCCGCGAACTGGCTCTCCTTCTGCATCGCGAGGATGGCCGTGGACAGCATCACCATCGGGTGGCTGTCCTTGGGCATGGCCTTCAGCACCTCGAAGACGTAGCCGGGCACCTTGGCGCGGGACTTGAAGTCGGCCAGGACCTCGTCCACCTCGGCCTGGGTCGGCACTTCGCCGGTGAGAAGGAAGTACCAGAAGGACTCCACCGTCGGGTACTCGCCGCCCGTGGCCTTGGGCAGGGCCGCGAAGGTCTCGGGGATGTTCTTCCCGCGGAACCGGATGCCTTCCTGGGGGTCCAGGTAGGAGATGTCGGTCACCAGGGCGTGGATGTCGCGCGCGCCGCCGATGACCTGGCCGATGTTCACCTGGTCGATGACGACATCCGCGAACTCCTTGGTGAGCTTCTGCGTCCGGGGGCGGTGCTCCTGGATCTTCTCCAGAAGTCGGGTCTTCAGGCGAGTCATGGCGGGTCTCCTCGGAAGGTGGGAGTGGAGGGAAGCGTGGCGCGGGATAGGAGCGGTGCCTCACGATCATTATGCGGGCATCGTCTATCGAGGGAGCCGTATTCTTAAATGACCAATGCGGAATCAATCTGGATACACCCGTTCCGCAAGGGCAGAGTATTCCTGTTCGAGGAGAACCCATCCGTGACCTTCGTCAATCTCTCCAGCCGATCCACCCCGCGCATTCTGCCTACCGTGGGTAAGCCGCTGCGGGGCGCCGCGCTGGCCTTGGTGGCCCTGGCCCTGGGGGCCCAGGAGACGCCGCGCCCCAACCGCGTGGCCTGGTTCGAGGGTTTCCCCGAACCACTGCCGGAGGGCGTGAGGGAGGTGGCGCTGGAGGTCACGAGCCAGTTCCTGCGGCCGGACATGGAGCGCAGCGCCGATGGCCGCACCTTCGCGCGCCTGGACGGCGACGCCTGGCAGCTCACGGCGGATCTGGCCCACCCCCTGGGGGCCTCGCGCCTGAACCTGCGGGTGCGCCTGGAGGAGCGGTCCGGCGGGGTCACCGACCAGGCCATCTGGAACTGGCACTGGCTCTTCGGCATGGATCAGGGCGGGCGCCAGTACGTCCCCAAGAACCGCCTGGCCTACCACCTGGAGCGCGACGGGGTGGTGATCGGGGATCTCTCGCGGCCGAACCTCCGGCTCATGGACGTGGATCTGGCCTGGGTGCGGCCCTTCGGAACCCCGGATGCCGGGGGGCGCGTGGGGGCCTCCGTGCAGCTGCCCACGGGGAAGCAGTCGGACTTCTCGGGGGACGGCGGCACGGATGGCCTCGTGGGAGGGGCCCTCTGGCGCCGCTACGGCCGTTGGCGGGTCTTCGGCCAGGTGGAGCGGGTCTTCCTGGGCCTGCCCTCGGACAGCCCCCTGCGCCTGGTCATGGACAAGACGTCCTTCAGCCGGACCTGGGCCAGCCTCGGCTGGCGGGGGGAGGGGAATGGTCCGATCTCGGGGCTGGGCATTGAGGTGGCCCTGGCCTACGCGGGGAGCCCCTACCGCACCGGCATCGGCCGCATCGACCGGGCCGGCTGGCAGCAGCACTGGACCTTCCGGCACACGCGGCTGCCCCGGTGGCGCTTCGGCTTCAGCGAGGAGGCCGGGACCTACACCGCGCCGGACATCACGGCCTTCACCGCCTACCGCTTCGGCGGGAGCTGAGGCCCCGCTAGACTGGAGGATCGCGGTCCCGGCCGCGCCGGAGTCCCCATGCAGCCGAACCAGTACCGCGACGTGCGCCTCGAGAAGCTCGGGAAGCTGAAGGCCCTGGGCCTGGACGTCTGGCCGCGGAAGGCGCAGCGCACCCACGGCCTGGCCGAACTGGTGGCGGCCTACGGCGACGCGGCGGCCTGGCCCAACGAGAAGCTGGAGGGCCTGGGCCTCACGGTCTCCGTCATGGGCCGCGTGCTGACCATCCGGGAGATGGGCAAGAGCGTCTTCGCCCACCTCTCCGAGAACGGCGAGAAGCTGCAGGCCTTCTTCCGCAAGGATGACGTGGCCGAACCCGGGTGGGAGGTCCTGAGCCTCCTCGACATGGGCGACTTCGTGAGCGTCACGGGCCCCCTCATGCGCACCAAGACCGGCGAGCTGAGCGTGCGGGTGAAGGCGGTCCAGTTCCTCTCCAAGGCCCTGCTGCCCCTGCCCGAGAAGTGGCACGGCCTGCAGGACAAGGAGCAGCGCTACCGCCAGCGGTACCTGGACCTGGTGTCCAACCCCGAGGTGCTGAAGACCTTCCAGGCCCGCTCGCGCATCGTGAGCGCCGTGCGGCGCTTCATGGAGGACCAGGGCTACCTCGAGGTCGAGACGCCCATGATGCAGCCCATCCCCGGCGGCGCCACGGCCCGGCCCTTCATCACGCACCACAACGCCCTGGACATGGCGCTCTACCTCCGCATCGCGCCGGAGCTGTACCTCAAGCGCCTCATCGTGGGCGGCTTCGAGAAGGTCTTCGAGATCAACCGCAACTTCCGCAACGAGGGGCTGAGCGTCCGCCACAACCCCGAGTTCACCATGATGGAGTTCTACGCCGCGGGCCAGGACCTGCGCGACATGATGGCCCTCACGGAGGGCCTGATCTCGGGCCTGGCGCGGGACATCATGGGGGCCGAGGCCCTCCCCTGGGGCGAGCAGGCCATCTCGTACGCCGCACCCTTCCGGCGGCTCACCCTCAAGGACGCCATCGCGGAGTACGGCGGCATCGAGCGTCGGCTGCTGGAGGACGACGCGGCCATCCGGACGCTGGCGAAGGCCGTCCACATCGAGGACGTGGACACGAAGACGGCCGGCGTGCTGCTGGGCGACCTCTTCGAGCACCACGCCGAGAAGCAGCTCATCCAGCCCACCTTCATCACCGATTACCCCATCGAGCTGTCCCCCCTCACCAAGACCCTCGAGGGGGACGATCGCTTCGTGGACCGCTTCGAGCTGTTCATCGGCGGCATGGAGCTGGCGAACGCCTACTCCGAGCTCAACGACCCCGTGGACCAGATGGGCCGCTTCCAGGCCCAGATGGCCGAGCGGGAGGCCGGCAACGACGAGGCCATGCTGCTGGACCTGGACTTCGTGAACGCCCTTGAGCACGGCTTCCCGCCCACCGGCGGCGAGGGCATCGGCATCGACCGCCTCGTCATGCTCCTCACCAACAGCGCCAGCATCCGCGACGTCATCCTGTTCCCGCTCATGCGGCCGCGGGATTTGATCGGGGCGGCATTGTCGGGCGAGACGACCGATCCACTTGATTCAATTCAGGAATGAAAACCACCAAGACACCAAGGCACCAAGAACTGCTGTTGATTCTCTTGGTGCCTTGGTGGCGGATCTTTTCCTTCTGGCTCCCTCTGATTCGATGTGACGGAATCTCGCTTGACCCACTGGCATACTTGAAAACCGCGAATGGAGGCTTCCATGCCCGTCCCGATGCTTGAGCTCGCGCCGCAGAACGCCGCCGTGAAGGCGAAGGTGCTGGAGGGGCTCTCGGGCCTCATCGACCGGTCCTCCTTCATCCTGGGCGAGCACGTGAAGGGGCTGGAGGCCGAGATCTCCGCCTACGCCGGCGCGGCCCATGCCGTGGCCATGTCCAGCGGCACGGACGCGCTGCTGGTGGCCCTCATGGCCCTGGGCGTGGGGCACGGTGACGAGGTGATCGTGCCGAGCTTCACCTTCTTCGCCACCGCCGGCGTGGTGTCCCGCCTGGGCGCGAAGCCGGTCTTCATCGACCTGGATCCCGCCACCTTCAACGCCAGCGGCGCCCTGGTGGAGGCCGCCATCACCCCCCGCACGAAGGCCATCATTCCCGTGCACCTCTTCGGCCAGATGGCCGACATGCCCGGCATCATGTCGGCGGCGGACAGGCACGGCATCCCCGTCATCGAGGACGCCTGCCAGAGCCTGGGCGCCAAGGGCTGGGGCAAGTCCGCGGGCCAGTTCGGCCAGATGACGGCCTACAGTTTCTATCCCACGAAGAACCTGGGCGCCTTCGGCGACGCGGGCATGACGGCGGTCCGTGACGACGCGGCCCTGGGCGCGCGGGTGCGGCGCATGCGGGTGCACGGCATGGAGCCGGTCTATGTCCACCACGAGGTGGGCATGAACGGGCGCATGGACGAGTTCCAGGCCCTGGTGCTCCGCGCCAAGCTGCCCATGCTCGACGGCTGGCACGAGGGCCGCCGGAAGCATGCCGCGTGGTACCACGAGCGCATGAAGGGCCTGGCTGCCGACGAGGCGGTGCTGCCCCGCGAGGTGGTGCCGGA
>JAJYBX010000098.1 GCA_021778785.1 Acidobacteriota bacterium | reverse complement strand
ACTGAACGGGCAGGTCTTTGCTGAACTGTGGAGGTTCATCCGGGCTGTCTCCTCGAAAGCTGGTGTGTGGTAACAACAGCTTCCCAGCTCAGTCCGGATGAACAACCTCCTTGGCAGTTACACCTAGCGTCCACGCGGCGACATCTGTGCTAGATTGGCCCCCTCCCCCTGGTCAGGCCATTCCGGAGCCAGCCATGCACTTCACGGCGGACGTCATCGCGGCCACCCTCCACGCCCCTGCGGCGAACGTGGAGAGGCACTGGCCGCTGGTGGCCGGGGCCCTGGCCGCCCTCAAGATCGACGATCCCGCCACGGAGATTGCGGCCATCGCCACCATCGGCACCGAGGGCTACACCTTCGCCCCGGAACGCCAGCCCGGCAGCGAGGGGTACTTCCGGCGGATGTACGAGTTCAAGCGGTCCCTGGGGAACACGGAATCCGGCGACGGCGCGAAGTACTGCGGGCGGGGGTTCATCCCCATCCTGGGGCGCTCCGAGTACGCCCAGTACGGCAAGCTGATCGACGTCGACCTGGTGGCGAATCCCGACTTGGTCCTGGAGCCGGCGAACGCCGCGAAGATCCTGGCCTACGCCTTCATGCTGAAGGAGGTCCCCAAGGCCGCCGCCGACGACGACTGGGTGAAGGTGCGCCGCCTCGTCAACGGGAACCTGGACGGCTGGAAACGCTTCGGCAGCATCGTCACGGCCCTGCTCAAGCTCCTGCCCGAGAAGGGTTGAACCCGCCGGAAGGTGGTGCTCCCGCCCGGATTCGAACCGGGACGACCTTGCGGTCAGCGGATTTTAAATCCGCGGCGTCTGCCATTCCGCCACGGGAGCGCCCTCCCAGCCTAACGGGAGGGCCCGCGGCCGTGGTAGCTTCCTCGCGGAGGGAACCGGTGCGATGCGTCCTGGCGGTCCTGCTGCTGGTCCCGGCCCTCCCGGCCCGGGCGGGGGGGCGTGATCTGAAGCGTTTCTTCGAGGCCCGCTGCGCGGTCTGCCACGGCGCCGACGGCACGGGCCGGGGCGCGGGCGGGATCCGCCTGGGGCCGGCCAGTTTCGGGGACCCGAAGACCTTCGGAACGGCCTCGGACGAGGATCTGGCGAAGGCCATCCGCCAGGGCAGCGGGGCCATGCCCGCCTTCGGGTTCGTGCTCGACGAGGCCGAGGCCCGGCGGCTGGTTCGGGAGGTCCTCCGCCCCCTGGCTCCGCGGAAACGTCGCTGATCGGCCCTTGCGCGTCGCCGATCCGGATGCATGTTGGAACGTGTTCTTTCCGCGAGGTGGCCGTGGGCATCCGAACCCTCCTTCCCCTGCTGTGCGCCACGGGCCTGATGGCCCAGGCCCCGGCCAGGTCCGTGGACGACCTGCGGGCCTTCTTCCAGCAGAACTGCGTGAAGTGCCATGGGGCCGACGGTTCCGCCACGGGACCGGACGGGAAGAAACTCAAGGGCTTCGACTTCACCGACTCCGCCAAGGTGGCGGAGCAGACCGACGCGAAGATGGTCCGGACCATCCGGAAGGGCATCCTCTTCGGCTGGATCATGCCTTCCTTCAAGGGGCAGCTCAGCGAGGCGGAGGCGGAACTCCTGGTGAAGGAGGTCCTGCGCAAGGCCCAGAAGGGGAAGCCCATCGCGCGGTAGCATGAGGGGATGCCCGGCGCCGCCCCCGACCTTTCCGACCACCCCCTGATGAAGCATCTGAACGCCCCCCAGCGGGAGGCGGTCTGCCATGCCCACGGCCCCCTGCTCATCCTGGCGGGCGCGGGCTCGGGGAAGACCACGGTCATCACGCGCCGCATCGCCTGGCTCATCGAGGAGGAGGGGGCCCACCCGGGTTCCATCCTGGCCATGACCTTCACCAACAAGGCGGCGGAGGAGATGCGCGACCGCGTGCAGCGCCTCGTCTCCGTGCCCCTCGAGCAGCTCTGGGTGAGCACGTTCCACAGCTTCTGCACGCGCATCCTGCGCCGGGAGGGCGACCGCACCCCCGTGGGCCGGGATTTCGTCATCTTCGATCCCTCCGACCAGAAGAGCCTCATGAAGCAGGTCCTGGCCGAACTGCACCTGCCCGAGAAGCAGTTCCACCCCCGGAAGGTGCTGGAGGTCATCTCGGACTTCAAGAACCGCTGCCTGCTTCCGGAGGAGGCGAAGGAGGAGGCCCTGGACCCATGGACCCGCAAGGTCCTGGAGGCCTACGACCTCTACCAGAAGGGGCTGCGCAGCCACCGGGCCTGCGACTTCGACGATCTGCTGCTCTACACCGAGCGGCTCTTCCGCGAACCCGCCCTCCAGACGGCCTACGGCGACCGCTTCAAGTTCATCCTCGTGGACGAGTACCAGGACACCAACCGGGCCCAGTACCTGCTCGTGCAGCACCTCGCGCGGCGGCACCACAACCTCTGCGTGGTGGGCGACGAGGACCAGTCCATCTACGGCTGGCGCGGGGCCGACATCCGCAACATCCTCGACTTCCAGCGCGACTTCCCCGAGGCGGTGCAGATCAAGCTGGAGCAGAACTACCGCAGCACCCAGCGCATCCTGGATGCGGCCAGCTCGGTCATCGCCAACAACTCCCAGCGCCTGGGCAAGACCCTGTGGAGCGACCTGGGCCACGGTGAAGCCATCGTCTTCAAGCTGACGGACGAGGGGCGGCTGGAGGCGGAGTGGGTGGTCCAGCGCATCCTGGACCTCCGCGCCACGGAGCCCGAGGCCAAGGTGGCCGTGCTCTACCGGGCCAACTGGCAGTCCCGGCAGCTGGAAGAGGCCCTGCGCGCCATGAACCTGCCCTACCGGCTGGTGGGCGGCGTGAAGTTCTATGAGCGCCAGGAGGTGAAGGACCTCATCTCGTACCTGCGGCTGGTGTCGAACCCCTTCGACCTGGTGAGCTTCCGGCGCTGCGTGAACGCCCCCAGCCGCGGCGTGGGACCCACCACCCTCGGGAAGATCGAGGCGGCGATCCCGGAAGGCGGGACCCCCCTGGAGGGTCTGGCGGAGGTGCTGCGCCGCGGCGAGCTGAAGGGCCGGGCCCAGCGGGAGATGGGAAGGTTCCTGGACCTGTTCCGCCGGGCGGCGGGGGAGCGCGAGGCCCAGGGACTGGCGGGCCTGGTGCGGTGGGTGCTCCAGGAGAGCGGCTACCTGCAGAGCCTGGAGGACGAGGCCACCCTGGAGGCCGAGGGCCGCATCCGCAACCTGGAGGAGTTCCTCAGCGCCGCGGCGGAATCCGAATCCCTGGGGCTGCGCCTCTCCGAATTCCTGGACCGCATCACCCTGGCCGCGGACGCGGATCAGGTGGAGGAGAGCGCCCACCTGAGCCTCATGACCATCCACTGCGCCAAGGGGCTGGAGTTCCCCTATGTCTTCGTGGTGGGCATGGAGGAGGACGTCTTCCCCAACCGCAACGCCCGGGAGACGCCCGAAGGGCTGGAGGAGGAGCGCCGCCTCTTCTACGTGGCCATCACCCGCGCCCAGCGCCGTCTCACCCTTTCCGCGGCCCGGCGGCGCCGCATCATGGGCACCGAGATGCTCGGCATGCCCAGCCGCTTCCTGCGGGAGATCCCCGCGGAGGCCCTCCAGGCCCCCATCCGCTGGGGCACGGAGCTGTACCAGGCCGGCGAGGGCGTGCGGCCCGGCAGTTCCTTCACGCGGGGCTCCGGCGGGGCCTCCGTCGCCACGGAGCTGCAGCGGATCCGCGGGTTCTTCGACCGCGTGCGGACCCAGGGGGAGGAGCCCGCCGCGTCCTCCGCCCCCCGCGAGGCAGCGCCGGAATCTGAACCCGAATCCCGTCCGGCGGCCGGTGCCTGGCCCAGCGGCACCCGGGTCCTCAGCCCCCGCTTCGGGCGCGGCATCATCGTCGCCAGCTCCGGCAGCGGCGACGGCCTGACCTACACCGTGCGCTTCGCGGAGGCTGGCGAGAAGCGCATCGTCGCCCGCTTCGGCATGCTCGAAAGGGAAGGCTGAAGCCTCAGCCGAAGCGCTCGGCCAGGACCTTGCGACGGTAGGCGAAGATGCGCTCGACGTCGTGGCGCACCCAGAGGGCCGCGATCACCCGGCCGAGCAGGCCCCAGCCCAGGCGGTAGCGTACCTGGTCGGTCATGCGGGTGCCCCCGTCCGGCAGGTCCTCGAAGCGGTGGGTGTGGTGCCACAGGGCGTAGGGCCCGGCAATCTGGCGATCCACGAACCGCTCGCCGGGCACGAAGGACTCGATGAGCGTGCGCCAGCGGATCGGCAGGCCCCGCAGGCGGATCCGGTAGTCGAAGACGGCCCCTTCGCCCCGGGGCAGCGGCGCCGGGGTGAGGACCTCGAAAGCCAGCCAGCCGGGCGTGAGGGCCTCGAGGTTGGCGGGGTCGGAGAAGAAGGCGAAGACCCGGTCCCGCGGGGCCGGCAGGTCCTGGACGGCGATGAAGAGCTCCTCCCTCACAGCAGGTCCAGCAGGGCATCCTCCGGCGAGGGGAAGCGGAAGGGGAAATCCAGGGCCTCGGCCTTTCCGGGATGCACGTAGGCGCCCCGCAGGAGCAGGTCGCGGCCCATCTCCCCCAGGGCCAGCCGGAGGCCCGCGACGGCGAGGAAGCCCGGAATGGGCAGCAGGGGGCGGTGGAGCCGCTTGGCGAGAAGGCTCAGGAAGACCGCCTGGGAGACGGGCTCGGGGGCCGTGGCGTTGAAGGGACCCTCCCAGGCCGGGTTCCGGGCAGCCTCCAGCAGCATTTCCACGAGGTCGTGGAGGTGGATCCAGCTGAGGCCCTGCCGGCCGTGGCCGAGGCGGCTGCCGGCGAACAGCCGCACGGGCAGGGCCATCTTGGGCAGGGCGCCGCCGCGCCGGGCCAGCACCACGCCGATGCGGGCGATGGCCACCCGCATGCCGAGTTCCTTCGCGGGCAGGGCAGCGGCCTCCCAGGCCCGGCAGACGTCGGGCAGGAAGCCCAGGCCGGCCGGGGCGAGCTCGCTGAGGGGCGTGTCGTCATCGACCGCCCCGTAGTAGCCGATGGCGGAGGCGTTCACCAGCACGGCGGGGCGGTGGGCACAGGCCCGGAGGCCCTCGACCAGATCCTCCGTGGGGCCGACGCGGCTCTGGAGGAGGGCCTTCTTCCGCCGGGCGGTCCAGCGCCGGTCCGCGATGCCCTCGCCGGCCAGGTTGAAGACGGCGTCCACGCCCTCCAGGACTTCGGCGGGGTTCTCCCACCCTTTCGCCTTCGCGCCGGTGGGGAGCACCGCCGAAGCCGGGCGGCGCGTGAGGACCACCACGTCGGCGCCCTGGGCCAGCAGCGCCTTCACGAGAGCCCGGCCCACCAGGCCGGTGCCCCCGGCCACCACCACGCGCTGCAAGGGCTGTTCGGCCATGGCGGACTCCGCTCCTGCTGCAAGCATAGGCCTTCCCGGAGGCCCGTCCGGTGGGGAAACGCGGGCTGTCCAGGTCCGGGTACCATGGACCCTGGCCTTGAGCCCCGCCGGGCTCCCCCCGCCGAGGATCCCATGCGCTACCTGCTCGCCAACCTGCCGCTGAACCTGGGAGAGGAGGCGCTGGACCTGGCGGTGCCCCTGGCCCACGCCCTGGGGGGCCGGGCCGGGGAGTACCGGGCCGTGGTCCTCGAACGGCGCAGCCTGGACGCCCGGCACAAGGGGGCCATCCGCTTCCTGGTGACCCTCGGCTTCGAGACGGACCGGCCGCTCGGCCTCGGCCTCCTTCCCGGTGGCCTGAAGCTGGATCCGGCGCCGGCGGTGGCCCCCTACGCGGTGCCGCCCGTGGTCCGGAAGCCCCGGGTGGTGGTGGTGGGCTCCGGCCCCGCCGGCACCTTTTGCGCCCTGCGCCTGCTGGACTACGGCATCGAGCCCGTCGTCCTGGAGCGCGGGCCGGCCATGGGCGAGCGGGTGAAGGCCATCGCGGGCCTCTGGAAGGAGGCGGTGCTGGATCCCGAGGCCAACGCCCAGTTCGGCGAGGGCGGGGCGGGCACCTTCAGCGACGGCAAGCTCACCACCCGCATCGGCCATCCCGCCACCCGCTATGTCCTCGACACCTTCGTCCGCTTCGGGGCGAATCGCCGGATCCTCTACCTGGCCAAGCCCCATGTGGGCACCGATGTCATCCGCCGCTGCGCCGTCCTCATCCGGAAGGATGCCGAGGCCCGGGGCGCGCGGTACCGCTTCCGGGCCCGCCTGGCGGACGTGCGCTTCGACGAACGGGGCCGGGTGCGGGCGGCGGTGCTGGAGGGCGGCGAGGAGATCCCCTGCGAGGCCCTGGTGCTGGCGCCGGGCCACAGCGCCCGGGACACCTTCGAGATGCTGCACCGCCACGGGGTGGCCATGCGCCAGAAGCCCTTCGCCATGGGCGTCCGGGTGGAGCATCCCCAGGAGATGGTGGACCGCGCCCAGTACGGCCCCAGCGCCGGCCATCCGTCCCTGCCCGCCGCGGACTACAAGCTGGTCTGCAACTTCGGCCTGAACCGGGCCGCCTACAGCTTCTGCATGTGCCCGGGAGGCGAGGTGATCCAGTGCGCCAGCGAGCCCGGCGGCGTGGTGGTGAACGGCATGAGCAACGAGAAGCGGGACTCGGGCTTCGCCAACTCGGGCCTCGTGGCCAAGGTGAACACGGCCGATTTCGGCAGCGACCACCTGCTGGCCGGGATGCACTTCCAGCGGAAATGGGAGCAGGCGGCCTTCCGCGCCGCCGGGGAGACCTACGGCGCCCCCGCCATGGCTGTGCAGGATTTCCTCAAGGGACACGCCTCGGGCCACCTGCCCCGCACCAGCTTCAAGCCCTTCGCCGTGGCCGCGGACCTGCGCACCTGCCTGCCGGACTTCGTCCAGGAGCAGTTGGCGGGCGCTCTCCCCGTCTTCGACAAGAAGCTCCACGGCTTCGCCAGCCGGGAGGCGATCCTGCTGGCCATCGAGAGCCGCACCAGCAGCCCCATCCAGCTCCTGCGGGGGGAGGACGGCCAGTCCGTGTCCCATCCGGGCCTCTACCCCTGCGGCGAAGGGGCGGGCTTCGCCGGGGGCATCACCTCGGCGGCG
>JAJYBX010000097.1 GCA_021778785.1 Acidobacteriota bacterium | reverse complement strand
GAGGTTCGCCACCTCGCTGCGCAGCACCATGTTCCGCTGCAGCTCCTCGCGGCGGAGGTCCAGGAAGCGGTAGGTGAGCCGCAGGTCCTCGCCCACGCCCTCGTCCTCCAGGGGGAAGGGCAGGGGGGCGGCAGTGTTCAGGATCCTCAGGCCGGTGAGGCGCACCTCCACGTCACCCGTGGGCAGGTTGGGGTTCTTGCTCTCGCGCTCGGCCACCACGCCCTCGACGGCCAGCACGAACTCGCTGCGCACGGCCTTCAGCTTGGCGAGCAGCGCGGGATCGGCGGTCTCCTCGTTGGCCACCAGCTGCACCAGGCCCCAGCGGTCCCGCAGGTCCAGGAAGACCAGGGAGCCCAGGTTGCGGACGCGGCGGCACCAGCCGAGCAGGCGCACGGACTGCCCCGCGTGGTCCAGGCGGAGGTCCCCGTTGCGGTGGGTGCGTTGGAAGTCGCCGAGCCGGTCGAGTCTCATAGCCCTCCAGGATCGCACCCGGAGGGCCCGGGCTCAAGCCGGGAGGGGGGGCTTCCGCCTCGCCCGGAACCGGACCCACCCCAGATGGAGCCGGTCCATGTAGAGGTAGATCACGGGGGTGGTGTAGAGGGTCAGGAGCTGGCTGAAGAGGAGGCCGCCGACGATCGCGATGCCCAGGGGACGGCGCAGCTCCGAGCCCGTGCCCATGCCGATGGCCAGGGGCAGGCCCCCCAGCAGGGCCGCCAGGGTGGTCATGGTGATGGGCCGGAAGCGCAGGAGGGCGGCCTGGAAGATGGCCCGCTCCGGGGTGACGCCCTCCCTCCGCTCCACCTCCAGGGCGAAATCGATCATGAGGATGGCGTTCTTCTTCACGATGCCGATGAGGAGGATGATCCCGATGAAGGCGATCACGCTCAAATCCGTGCGGAAGATGAGCAGGGCCAGCAGCGCGCCCACGCCGGCGCTGGGTAGGGTGGAGAGGATGGTCAGGGGGTGGATGAGGCTCTCGTAGAGCACCCCCAGCACGATGTAGACCACGAACAGGGCGGCGATGATGAGGAGGGGCTGGTTGGCCAGGGAGGCCCGGAAGGCCTGGGCCGTGCCCATGTAGCTGCCGTGGATGCTGCCCGGCAGGCGGATCTCCTGCTCGGCCCGGTCGATGGCGTCCACGGCGTCACCGAGGGCCACGCCCACGGGCAGGTTGAAGGACAGGGTGACGGAGGGCATCTGCCCCTGGTGGTTGACGGAGAGGGTGGTGTCCTTGCGTTCGAAATGGGCGAAGGCGCTGAGGGGCACCAGGGACCCCGTGCTGGACCGCACGTAGATGTATTTCAGGCCGTCGGGCGTCTGCCAGAAGGCCGGTTCGGCCTCCATCACCACATGGTACTGGTTGAGCTGCGTGTAGATGGTGGAGACGAAGCGCTGGCCGAAGGCGTCATACAGCGTGGCGTCGATGGCCTGGGGCGTGACGCCCAGGCGGGAGGCGGTCGGGCGGTCGATGACCACCGTGGCCTCCAGCCCCTTGTTCTGGAGGTCGGAGTTCACGTCCGCCAGCTGGGGCAGGGTGCGGAGCCGCTGGAGCACCCGGGGCGCCCATTCGAAGAGCTCCCGGGCATCGTCGCCCTGGAGGGTGTACTGGTACTGGGCGCTGGCGGGCCGCCCCCCGATGCGGAGGTCCTGGACGGGCTGCATGTAGAGGGCGCCGCCCGGGATGTGGGCCGTCTTGGCCCGCAGCCGGGCGATGACCTGGTCGGCGGTGTCCTTGCGCTGGTCCGCGGGCTTGAGGGAGCAGAACATGCGGCCGGTGTTGCCCCCGCCCACGAAGCCGGTGACGTTCTCCAGGGCCGGATCGGACTGGACGGCGGCGACGTACTGCTTCAGCAGGCGCTCCATGCCCTGGAACGAGACGTCCTGGGCGGCCACGATGGACCCGACGATGCGGCCCGTGTCCTGCTGGGGGAAGAAGCCCTTGGGCACGATGATGTAGAGCCCGATGGTGGCGGCCATGGTGGCCACGGCCACCGCCAGCGTGAGGGGCTGGTGCCGCAGCACCCAGGCGAGGGAACGCTCGTAGTGGGCCATGATCCACTGGAAGGCGCGCTCGCTGGCCTGGAAGAGGCGGCCGTGTCGTTCCTCGGCGTGGGGCCGCAGCAGGCGGGCGCACATCATGGGCGTGGTGGTGAGGGAGACGAACAGCGACACCAGGATGGCGATGGAGAGGGTGACGGCGAACTCGCGGAAGAGCCGGCCCACCAGGCCGCCCATGAGCAGGATGGGGATGAAGACGGCGATGAGCGAGATGCTGATGGAGACCACCGTGAAGCCGATCTCCTTCGCCCCGTGGAGGGCGGCCTCCATGGGCGTCATGCCGCCCTCGAGGTGGCGGGTGATGTTCTCCACGACCACGATGGCGTCGTCCACCACGAACCCCGTGGCCACGGTCAGGGCCATGAGGGAGAGGTTGTCGATGGTGTAGCCCAGGAGGTACATGGCCCCGAAGGTGCCGATGAGCGAGATGGGCACGGCCACGCTGGGGATGAGCGTGGACCGGGGGCTCCGCAGGAAGATGAACACCACCAGGATGACCAGGAGGATGGAGATGCTCAGGGCGAACTGGACATCCTTCACCGAGGACCGGATGGTCCGCGTGGCGTCGATGAGGACGTTCAGCTCCATGGTGGGCGGGATCGAGGCCTGGAGCTGCGGCAGCAGGGCCTTCACGTGGTCCACGGTCTGGATGATGTTGGCGTCGGGTTGGCGGAAGATGGGGATGATGATGGCCGGCGCCCCGTTGGAGAGGCCGAGGTTGCGGATGTTCTCCACCGAGTCCTCGACCCGGGCCACCTCGGAGAGGTGCAGCGCCGCCCCGTTCCGGTAGGCGAGGACCAGCGGCCGGTAGTCCGCGGCCTTCATCAGCTGGTCCGTGGCGGCCAGGGACCAGGCGTGGTGGACGCTGGACAGGTCGCCCTTCGGGCGGTTGATGTTGGCGCTGGCGAGGGCCGTGCGGACATCCTCCAGGCTCAGGCCATGGCCGTTCAGGGCCACGGGATTCACGTCCACCCGCACGGCGGGCAGGGCCCCGCCCCACACGAAGACCTGCCCCACGCCCTGCACCTGGGAGAGCTTCTGCTGCAGGACCGAGGAGGCGAGGTCGTACATCTTCTCCCGCGGCACGACCTTGGAGGTGAGCGAGAGCATGAGGATGGGGGCGTCCGCCGGATTCACCTTGCGGTACGAGGGGTTGTTCGGCAGGGCCGCCGGCAGGTCCCCGCGCGCGGCGTTGATGGCGGCCTGCACGTCGCGGGCCGCCGCGTCGATGTTCCGGCTGAGATCGAACTGCAGGGTGATGTTCGTGGACCCCAGGGAGCTGGACGACGTCATCTCCGTGATGCCGGCGATGCGGCCGAACTGGCGTTCCAGGGGCGTGGCCACGGAGGAGGCCATGGTGTCGGGGCTGGCCCCCGGCAATCCGGCCGACACCTGGATGGTGGGGAACTCCACCTGGGGTAGCGGCGCGACGGGCAGGAACTGGTAGGCGATGCCCCCCAGCAGGGCCAGGGCCACCGTCAGGAGCGTGGTGGCGACCGGACGCCGGATGAAGGGGGCCGAGATGCTCATGGCTTCTGCTCCAGGCGTGTTGCCTGGAGATAGCCGCTGCCAGGGCAGCGGAACGAGAGATGGAGTGAGGGGCGCGACATGGATTTTATGCTTTTGGCGAAGCCTGACGCGCACCGCGCCAGCGGCGCGCGCGGGCAGCGAGGCGGTCGAAGGCGAGATAAATCACGGGCGTCGTGTACAGCGTCAGCACCTGGCTGAAGATCAGGCCGCCCACGATGGCGATGCCCAGGGGGCGCCGCAGCTCCGAGCCCACGCCGGAGCCGAGGGCCAGGGGCACGCCGGCCAGGAGGGCCGCCATGGTGGTCATGATGATGGGCCGGAACCGGAGGAGGGCGGCCTGGAAGATGGCCTCGGTTGGCGGCCTGCCCTCCTTGCGCTCCGCGTCGAGGGCGAAGTCGATCATCATGATCGCGTTCTTCTCCACGATGCCGATGAGCAGGATGATGCCGATGAGGGCGATCACGCTGAAATCCGTGCGGAAGAGCATCAGCGAGAGCAGGGCCCCCACGCCGGCGGAGGGCAGGGTCGAGAGGATCGTGATGGGGTGGATGTAGCTCTCGTACAGCACGCCGAGCAGGATGTAGACCGTGAGGATCGCGGCGAGGATGAGGAACGGCGTGTTGGCGAGCGAGGCGCCGAAGGCCAGGGCCGTGCCCTGGAAGCCGGCCTTGATGCTGGGGGGCAGGTCGATCTCGCCTTTGGCCGCGGTGATGGCCTTCACCGCATCGCCGAGGGAGGCGCCGGGCGCGAGGTTGAAGGAGACGGTCACGGTGGGGAACTGGCCCTGGTGGTTCACCGCGAGGGGTGTGGTGCCCACTTCCAGCCGGGTGAAGGCGCTGAGGGGGACGGCCCCGCCGGAGCCGGACTTCACATAGATGTTCTGGAGGTCCTCGGGATGCTGCTGCAGCCCCGGCGCGGCCTCCAGCACCACGCGGTACTGGTTCAGCTGGGTGAACATGGTGGAGATCTGGCGCTGGCCGAAGGCGTCGTACAGGGCGTCATCGAGCATCTGGGGCGTGATGCCGAGGCGGGAGGCGGTGGTCCGGTCCAGGATGAGCTTCGCCTGGAGGCCGGAGTTCTGCTGGTCGCTGGCCACGTCCCGCAGCTCGGGAAGGGCCTGGAGCCGGTCGAGGAAGCGGGGCGCCCAGAGGGCGAGCTCCTTCGGATCCGCGTCCTCCAGCGTGTACTGGTACTGGGTGCGGCTGACCCGGTCCTCCACCGTGAGGTCCTGGACGGGCTGCAGGAAGAGCCTGATCCCCTGGACCTGCGCCAGCTCCGGCTGCAGGCGGCGGATGACCTCGCTGGCGCTGAGGCGGCGCTCCTCCAGGGGCTTCAGGTTGATCTGGATGCGCCCGCTGTTCAGGGTGGTGTTGGTGCCGTCGATGCCGATGAAGGAGGAGAGGCTCGCCACGGCGGGATCCTTCAGGATCACCCGGGTGAGGGACTGCTGCGCCTGGGCCATGGCCTCGAAGGAGACGGACTGGGGGGCCTCGGAGATGCCCAGGATCACGCCCGTGTCCTGCACCGGGAAGAAGCCCTTGGGGATGGCGAGGTAGAGCAGGATGGTGGACACCAGGGTGGCGCCGGCCACGTAAAGGGTGGCCCTCTGGTGGTCCAGCACCCAGCTCAGGGTCCGGCCATAGAAGGCGATGATGCGCTGGAACACGCGCTCGGAGGCCACGTAGAACCGGCCCTGTTCCTCGGCCCGCTTGTGGTGGAGCAGGCGCGCGCACATCATCGGCGTGAGGGTGAGGGACACCACGGCCGACACGAGGATGGTCACGCTGAGGGTGACCGCGAACTCGCGGAACAGGCGGCCCACGATGTCGCCCATGAAGAGCAGCGGGATGAGCACGGCGATGAGCGAGACCGTCAGCGAGAGGATGGTGAAGCCGATCTGGCCGGAGCCCTTCAGCGCCGCCTGGAGGGGCGTTTCCCCCTCCTCGATGTAGCGCATGATGTTCTCGATCATCACGATCGCATCGTCCACCACGAAGCCGGTGGAGATGGTGAGCGCCATCAGGGTGAGGTTGTTCAGGCTGTAGCCCAGCAGGTACATCACCCCGAAGGTGCCCACCAGGGACAGGGGCACGGCCACACTGGGGATGATGGTGGCGGCCAGGGTCCGCAGGAACAGGAAGATCACCATCACCACCAGGGCGATGGTGAGCATCAGCTCGAACTCCACGTCGGCCACGGAGGCGCGGATGGTGGTGGTGCGGTCCGTGAGGATGGAGAGCTGGACGGCCGCGGGGAGCGAGGCCTGCAGCTGGGGCAGGAGCTGCTTGACCCGGTCCACCACGGCGATGATGTTCGCCCCCGGCTGGCGCTGGATGTTGAGGATCACCGCCGGGACCTCGTTCATCCAGGCGGCCTGGCGGGCGTTCTCCACGCCGTCCGTCACGGAGGCCACATCGGAGAGCCGCACCGGCGCGCCATTCTTGTAGGCGATCACCAGGGGACGGTACTGGTCGCTGGAGAGGAGCTGGTCGTTGGCCCCGATGGCGTAGGCCTGGTTCCGGCCGTCGAAGCTGCCCTTGGCCTGGTTCACGTTGCTCAGGCCCACGGCGGTGCGGACGTCGCCCAGGGTGAGGCCGTAGGAGGCCAGCTGCGAGGGGTTGGCCTGGATGCGGACCGCGGGCTTCTGGCCGCCGCTGATGCTCACCAGGCCCACGCCCGGAAGCTGCGAGATCTTCTGGGCCAGCCGGGTGTCGGCGAAATCCTCCACCTTCGACAGGGGCAGGGACTTCGACGTGAGGGCCAGGGTCAGGATGGGCGCGTCGGCGGGGTTGGTCTTGCTGTAGATGGGCGGATTCGGGAGGTCCTTCGGCAGGAAGGTGCCCGCCGCGTTCACGGCGGCCTGGACCTGCTGCTCCGCCACGTCGATGTTGAGGTCCAGCACGAACTGCAGGGTGATGATGGAGCTGCCGTTCGAGCTGGTGGACGACATCCGGTTCAGGCCCGGCAGCTGGCCGAACTGGCGCTCCAGCGGGGCGGTGATGGCCGAGGCCATCACATCCGGGCTGGCGCCGGGATAGAAGGTCACCACCTGGATGGTGGGGAAGTCCACCTGGGGCAGGGCCGATACCGGGAGCTGGCGGAAGGCCAGGGCTCCCACCAGCAGCAGCCCGATCATCAGGAGGGACGTGGCGATGGGCCGGAGGATGAACGGGCGGGAGGGATTCATTCCGGACCCCCCGTCACGGCTTGCCTTTGGCGTTCCCGTGGGCCTCGGGCTTGGCCACGCTCACCCTGCTTCCGGGCCGCAGCTTCTCCATGCCGTCGGTGACGACCACGTCGCCGGCCTTGAGGCCGGACCTGAGGGCGGTGTCGTCACCTTCGGTGGCCTGGACCTCCACGATCCGCATGTCCACGGTGCCGTCGGCTTTCACCACGTAGACGAAGGCGCCCTGCGGGCTCTGCTGGAGGGCGGTCGTGGGGATGAGGACAGCGCCCTTGA